>JAFGQO010000168.1 GCA_016935615.1 Bacteroidales bacterium | reverse complement strand
TCTGATATTCAATTATATATTACTTTGTGGGCATTTCGTGATTTAGTGTCTTGGTGGCGAATTTTCAACTTTTGAGACAGCCTCTTTATGTTTAAGTTCTAGAACTTATAGATATTTTCTTCAATCAATTTTTCTGCAATGCTTCTGCGTGCTTCTTTCGTATTTACACCTTTTACCTTCGTTAAAACCTCGACGGCATTTGCCAGTTTGTCTGCTTCTTTGCCAGATGTTATCGAATAAACAGCATCCAGACCTGCTTTTCTGATTTTTGCAGCAGAATCAAAGATCAATACATCCAAAATATTCCTGTACAAAATAGTCCCCTCCTTTCCTTTAAGACTTTCCATTTTTTGCACTCGCAATGCAGACGATTCTGTAACATATATTTGCATAACAATGACTGCAAGATTATTCATGGTTTCCTGTTCATTGATCAGTTTTTTCTCAAAAGTCTTGGATGCAGCATGGATCAATAACAAAACCACTTTCTTAAAGTTTTTCGTATACCTGAGTTTTTCCTGTGAGTATTCTTCACCGGATGTTTCGCCATCAGTAATTTCTTCGATAGAAGCGTACAATTTTTCAGCTTCACCAAACAGATCAAAATCACCCTTCATTGCTCTCTTCATTGCTGTATCAATAACCAGCAAAGTATTGATCTCATTTGTCCCTTCGAATATTCTGTTGATTCTGGAATCACGATATGCTCTTTCCACAGCCATCTCTGCAGAATATCCCATTCCACCATGAACCTGAACAGCCTCATCCACTACAAAATCGAGCATCTCTGAACTGTAAACTTTAAGAATGGCAGCTTCAACGGCATAATGACCAATTGCATCAATCGTGGCCCTCCCTTTATCACACCCTTCTACCATATACCTTGACAACAAATCATCGATGTCTTTACTCACTCTGAAATTTGCCGATTCAGCAGCAAAAGTCCTGATAACCTGTTCTGCCAGTTTGTGTTTAATGGTGCCAAATGTTGATATTAAGACGCCGAATTGTTTTCTCTCATTTGCATATTGAACCGAATCGTTAATTGTCTTTATTGCAGCTCCCAGTACATTTGCTCCCAGCTTTATCCTGCCCATATGCAATATGTTCAATGCAATTCTGAAGCCTTCTCCCCTGCGGCCAATCAGATTTTCCACAGGGACTTTTACATCGTTGTAAAATATTTGTGCTGTAGACGATCCCTTTATTCCCATTTTATGTTCATCGGGATTAATAACAACGCCCGGGTAACTGCTTTCAACAATAAAGGCACTCAGCACTCTGTCATTATCAATTTTGGCAAATACCGTATGAATATCTGCAAAACCGGCATTGGTAATCCACATTTTCTGTCCATTCAGAATATAATGTTTGCCGTCTTCAGAGAGTTTGGCATTGGTCTTGCCGGCATTGGCATCGCTTCCTGCTCCTGGTTCCGTTAAACAGTAACATCCCAGGTACTCGCCTGTGGCCAGTTTAGGTATATATCTTTCACGCTGTTCTTCATTTCCGTAATACATAATGGGCAAAGTCCCTATTCCACAATGTGCCATAAAGGCGACAGAAAAACAGTATCCGGCACCTATAGTTTTGGCAGCAAGCATTTGTGTAACAAAAGATTGTCCAAATCCTCCGTACTCTTCGGACACTGATATTCCCATCAAACCCAGTTCACCTGATTTTTTTAATATTTCTTTCATCAGCTCCCTGTCCTGTTTTTCCAATTGTTCTATATTGGGGTACACTTCTGTCTCAAGAAAATCCTGGCAGGTTTGTTTTATCATCAATTGTTCTTCATCAAACTCTTCAGGAATGAATATGCTGTCTTTTTCGACTTCTTTTACTAAAAATTCACCACTTTTTAGGTTTTCCATTGCTTTGTTATTATTGTGTTAATATTTGATCGTTACAGTGTTCCGGTCTAAAGATTGAGGCACTGAGCAACAAGTTCTGCAATATCCAGATTCCTGATCTCATTTTCCCTGTTTTTGTATTTCAAACCATCGGTCAGCATTGTCATACAAAAGGGACAGGCTGTTGCAATAATATCGGCACCTGTTTTCAATGCATCTTCAGTTCGTTCCATAAATACTTCCTTGTCCCCTTTTTCTGCTTCCTTAAACATTTGGGCACCTCCGGCACCACAGCATAAAGAGAAATTTCGATTTCTGGTCATTTCCACCTTGCCCGAAGGTATGTTCTCAAGCACATTCCTTGGGGCATCATAAATATTATTTGCTCTGCCCAGGTAACAGGGATCATGATAGGTTATAATGTTATTTTTAAAAATGTCAGAATCAATTATCAGGTTTCCTTCTTCAACCTCATTCTTTAAAAATTCAGTGTAATGAATCACATTATAAATTCCCCCCAGATCAGGATATTCATTTTTCAGAATATTATAACAATGAGGACAAATCGTTACAATTTTCCTGACATCATAAGCATTAAGAATTTCAATATTCCCAAGGGCTTGCATCTGAAATAGCATTTCGTTGCCCGCTCTTCTGGCAGGGTCTCCTGTGCACGATTCCTCCGTCCCCAAAACAGCATAACTTGTTTTTAAATGATTCAAAATTTTAGTAAATGCTCTTGCAACTTTTTTATATCTGTCATCAAACGCGCCAGCGCATCCCACCCAGAATAAGTATTCCGGTTTCTCCCCTTTTGCTGCCAAATCAGCCATTACAGGTACACTAATTTTTTCTTTAACTGCCATATACGGATGATATTTGAAATTTATACTTAATCTATTCGGTCCACAACAATCTGTCCTCAGGAGAAAACTGCCAGGGTGCCCCATTATTTTCAATATTCGAGAATATGGCATTGATTTCACCAGGTGCTGAGGCCTGCTCCATCACCAAATATCTTCTCATATCAAGAATAATTGATACAGGATCTATATTTACCGGGCATTCTTCTGTACAGGCATTGCACGTTGTGCACGCCCAAAGCTCTTCTGTTGTTATCTGATCAAATAATGACTTGTTATCGGTATAATCAGTACCTTTCTTTTTTATCTGCTTCCCTAAATATTCTACTCTGTCACGTACATCCATCACCACCTTGCGAGGCGACAATTTTTTACCTGTGATATTGGCAGGGCAACTTGATGTACAACGTCCGCATTCAGTGCACGTAAATGCATCCATTAAATTCTTCCATGTAAAATCTCTGACATCTTTGGCCCCAAACTGACCCAATTCTTCTTCTTCCTCCGGTTGAACCTCTGGACTTTCATCAAGCATAGATTTTACTTCTTTGGTGATAGAAGGCATATTTGTCATTTTTCCCTTTGGCTCAAGTTTTGAATAATATACATTGGGGAAAGCAAGAAATACATGGAAATGCTTTGAATACGGGATATAATTTAAAAACATGAATACTCCGACAATATGGAACCACCAGCAGAATCTTTCAACAAAGATCAGCTTCTCACTGGATATATCCACAAATAATGGCTGAAGAAAACCACTCACAAGAAATGAACCAACTTCTGAATAGTGGGCTCCAGGCCTTGTCTGAAGAATCCCATCCGTTGCATTCATAATCAGAATTGCACTCATCAGAAAAAGTTCTGTAATTAGAATGATATTTGCATCAGAACGAGGCCAGATAGTCATTTCACGACTCCAGAAACGTTTCAGCCTGATTACATTTCTTCTGATCAGGAATATTATGCAACCAAACATTACAGCCAATCCGAAAATCTCAAAAGAAGAGATTGCTATATTGTAATAACCTCCAAAAAACGAAAACACACGGTGAGTACCAAAGACACCATCAATAAGTATCTCAAGCATTTCAAAATTGACGATAATAAATCCGACATATACAAACAAATGCATAATAGCCGGTATGGGGCGAGCTACCATTTTGGATTGCCCGATAGCAACCTTTGCCATAAGTTTCCATCTTTTTAATTTATTATCCTTTATTTCAAGGTCTTTCCCCAGCTTAATATTTCGGGATATTGACCTGATTTTTCCGGTAAAAATAAAAATTGTACCAATCAGTACTACAACAAAAATCATGTTAGGAATCATAAGTTAAAGAGATTGGTGTAAAGTACTTTTAATAAAAGTTATACTATGAAGATTTAACTTCTTTTATAGCACTGTTTAATTCGGGAAGAACTTTTAATGCATCTCCGACAATACCATAATCGGCCGCTTCAAATATGGGTGCATCCTTATCCGTATTGACGGCAACAATATATTTTGAAGAGCTGATACCGGCCAAATGTTGAATTGCACCTGAAATGCCAAAGGCAAGGTATAAGTTTGGAGCAATGATTTTCCCTGTTTGTCCTGTATGCTCGGTATGAGGTCTCCAACCTTCATCAGAAACCGGTCTTGAACAAGCTGTTGCAGCGCCCAGGGTTTCAGCAAGTTCTTCAATCGGGCCCCAGTTATCAGGAGATTTCATTCCCCGTCCACCGGATACAACAATATCGGCATCAGTAAGAATTACTTTTCCGGTTTGTTTTTCGACATTTTTTACTTCTGTTTTTAACAGTGCATCACCAATTTGAGTTGTATATTGCTCTATTGACGGAGTATTATTTTTCTCAATTAACTCAAAAGAATTTTGTGCCAGAGTAACGATTTTAATATCTGTTTTAATGATCACACTTGCAAAGGCTTTTCCTGAAAACACTTTTTTGGTTAAGGTAAAAGGATTTAGCTTATCCGGGAGCTTTATGGCTCCTGATACCAAGCCTGCTTTCAGTCTCGCGGACAAACGGGGAGCCAATGCTTTGCCGGCATTGTTATTAGAAAAAACAATTGCTTTTGCTCCTTCTTTTTCTGCAATTTCTGCAATTACAGCAGTGTATGCCTGGTTATCAAGTTTTGCCAGCCTATTATCAGTAACTGCTATAATTTTATCAGCACCGTACTTTCCCAGTTTCTTCAATTCAGAATCATCAACCATCCCAATAGAGACCGCTATTATATTTGTATTCAGCATTTCAGCAATTTTACTTGCATAGGAAACCAACTCAAAAGATAATTTCTTAAAGTGTCCGTCCCAATTTTCTGTAAAGACTAATACTGACATATTTTTCAGTTTATGGTTATAAATTCACTATGTAAAAATTAAATGACTTTTGCTTCATTATGCAGTAAATCAACTAGTTCCTTCACATTTTCCGGATCTATCATTTTGCATGCAGCCTTTGGTTGAGGCAATTCATAATTGGCATACTCGGTTAATGCATTGACATTTGCAGGTGCAATCACATCTATTGTTTTCTTCTTCGCCATCATAATACCTCTCATGGAAGCAATCCTGGGTTCTATAGCTATCCCTTTTTGCACAATAGCCACGAAAGGCATAGGAACAGAAACAACCTCTTTTCCGCCATCGATCTCTCTGTTCAAGGTAACGTGACCATTACTGATATGCAATCCAGAAACAGCAGAAACTGAAGGTATATTTAATAATTCGGCAAGCATTCCTCCAACCAGTGAATTATTATAGTCACTTGATTCAATTCCACAAATAATAATGTCGTATCCCCTACTCCTAATCGCTTCCGCTACTTCCGATGCCACAACATAAGCATCACCGGGAAAGGTATCCACTCTCAGGGCATCATCGGCACCAATTGCCAGAGCTTTCCTGATGGTGGGTTCAGTATCTTTTCCTCCGACAGTTATTACGGTAACACTTTCAATTGAAGCAGATGCATCATCTTTTAATTCCAGAGCCCTTGTTAAGGCCAGCTCATCCCACGGATTAATGATCCATTGAATGCCTGTTTTATCCAATTGAGTATTATTATCAACAAACTTTACTTTTGTTGTCGTATCAGGTACATGACTTAAACAGATTAAAATTTTCATTGACTATGGTTTTATGAATGAAAAATTCTATTATCCAATGTTAAAAAAACAAAGGGACAAATATAAAATAAATTAAATAATCGACAAGTTCAGAAGATTTGTGATATTCACTGCATTATATTACTTCTGCAATTTATACTTATTCTGAATATCATAAAGCAAAAAAAGGTTGTCGCTTTTCAGCAGACAACCTGATTTATTCCGTTCAATGTATGATGCAGTATCAAGCCTGAGCTGTGGGTCCTCCAAAATTCAACGGGATCTGTTTTCCTCCGCCACCCTCAATATCCTTTATTGGACCATGCAGAGACTCATACTTTTCAATGTTATCTTTTAATGCCAGTAGAAGACGCTTTGCATGTTCCGGAGTCAGGATAATACGTGATTTAACATTTGCTTTCGGCATACCAGGCATAATCCTGACAAAATCGATTACAAATTCAGAAGTCGAATGAGTAATAATAGCCAGGTTTGAATATGTGCCTTGAGCTATTTCTTCTTTCAGTTCGATATTGATCTGATTCTTATTTTCTTTTTTGTCTTCCATAGCAATTCTATTATATATCTTTATGCTTCTGTCTTAGCTTCTGTCTTAGCTTCTTTTTCAGGTTCTTCAAAACTTCCGACCATACTTTCATACTCTTCTTTTGACCCTACAATTAACCTGTCATATATGCGTGCACCGGTACCTGCAGGTATTAAATGGCCAACAATAACATTTTCTTTCAATCCTTCAAGTTCATCTACCTTACCGAAGATAGCTGCTTCATTGAGTACTTTAGTGGTTTCCTGGAATGATGCAGCCGACATAAAACTTTGTGTCTGCAATGCTGCTCTTGTAATACCCTGAAGAATCTGACTCGAGGTGGCAGGTACAGCATCGCGTGCTTCAACAAGTTTCATGTCTTTTCTCTTAAGCATTGAATTTTCATCACGAAGTTTTCTGGCAGTTATAATCTGACCTGCTTTCAGAACCTGAGAGTCTCCGCCATCAAGAATGACCTTTTTACCAAAAATCCAGTCGTTCTCATCCATGAATTCCCATTTGTCAACAACTTGTTTTTCAAGGAATTTTGTATCACCGGGATCAACTATATCCACTTTGCGCATCATCTGACGTACAATAATCTCAAAATGTTTGTCATTGATCTTTACTCCCTGCAATCGATACACTTCCTGCACTTCATTTACAATATACTCCTGAACCTTTGTAGGTCCTTTTATAGACAGAATATCTGCAGGGGTTATTGCGCCATCAGACAGAGGCACACCAGCCTTCACATAATCATTTTCCTGAATCAGAATCTGTTTGGAAAGTGGAACGAGATATTTCTTTACCTGTCCTGATTTTGAGGTGATTATGATTTCTCTGTTACCTCTCTTTATCTTTCCGAAAGATACCTCTCCGTCAATTTCTGATACTACTGCGGGATTTGAAGGATTACGCGCTTCGAATAGTTCTGTTACCCTTGGCAAACCTCCGGTTATATCTCCTGATTTGCCGATAGCTCTTGGGATCTTTACCAGAATTTCTCCGGCTTTTACTGTATCACCTTCATTAACTGCAAGATGTGAACTAACAGGAAGATTATAAGATTTCAGAGTGTCTCCTCCCTTCGATAGAATTTTTATTCCCGGATTTTTTGTTTTGTCGCGAGTTTCAATAATGACTTTTTCACGGAAACCTGTTTGTTCATCACTTTCTTCTTTATAGGTCACCCCTTCAATAACACTCTCGAAAGAAATTTTCCCCGCGGATTCTGAAATGATCACAGCATTGTATGGATCCCAATCACATATAGCGTCTCCCTTTTTGACTTCTGCACCATTTTTAACGTACAATTTAGCTCCGTAAGGTATATTGTGTGTTGTTAAACCAATGCCGGTATTCTTGTCAACAATTCTTAGTTCCGCCAGTCTGCCAATTACGATATCAATCTTTTTACCTAGTTCATTTTCTTTCTCAACTGTTCTGAGTTCCTCAATTTCAATTCTTCCATTGTATTTTGCAATAACACTTGATTCAGCGGCTATATTTGAGGCAGTTCCCCCAACGTGGAAAGTCCTTAAAGTAAGCTGTGTTCCCGGTTCACCAATCGATTGGGCAGCAATGACTCCAACAGCTTCACCAATCTGTACCATGCGACCGGTAGCTAGATTTCTTCCATAGCACTTCGCGCAAACACCCTTTTTTGCTTCACAGGTAAGAACCGAACGGATCTCAACCTGCTCAATCGGAGAATCTTCAATTTTAGCTGCAATTTCTTCTGTAATCTCTTCGCCTGAAGTGACTATCAATTCTCCTGTCATGGGATGATAGATATCATGCACAGCGGTTCTACCCAACACCCTTTCAGGAAGACTTTCAACTACTTCTTCATTATTTTTGATCGCCGTTGCCACAAGTCCGCGTAATGTACCACAATCTTCTTCTGTTACTATTACATCTTGCGAAACATCAACCAAACGACGTGTCAGATATCCTGCATCTGCCGTTTTAAGTGCAGTATCGGCAAGACCTTTACGAGCACCGTGAGTAGATATAAAGTATTCCAACACAGACAAGCCTTCTTTAAAATTGGAAAGAATCGGGTTTTCAATAATTTCCGAACCTGTCGATCCGGACTTCTGAGGTTTCGCCATTAAACCACGCATACCGGAAAGCTGCCGGATCTGTTCTTTTGATCCTCTCGCACCGGAATCAAGCATCATGTATACAGCATTGAAACCCTGTTTATCCGAAGACAATTGATTCATTAAGGTTTGCGTAAGCTTTGCATTGGTATGCGTCCAGATATCTATAATCTGATTATAGCGTTCATTGTTTGTAATGAACCCCATATTATAATTGTTAAGTACTTCATCAACCTGGCTATATCCTTCCGTTACAAATTCATCCTTTTCAGCAGGGACAATAACATCATCAAGGTTAAAAGAAAGTCCTCCCTGAAATGCCATTTCATACCCCATGTTTTTAATGTCATCCAGGAACTGCGCAGTTCGTGCAATGCCAGTTTTCTTTAATACTTTGCTAATGATTTCCCTAAGGGATTTCTTGGTAAGCAATTCATTGATGAACCCAACCTCCTGAGGAACAAATTCATTGAAAATAACCCTTCCGACAGTAGTTTCAATAATACAGGGGACTATTTTATCATCCTTAAGATCATTGACTTTCACTTTAATTACAGCATGCAGATCTACTCTTCCTTCATTGTAGGCAATATTCACTTCCTCCGCAGAATAGAATGTCATGTTCTCACCTTTGACTTTTTCTTCAGCTGTACTTTTTTTGCCTTTTGTAATATAATACAATCCAAGTACCATATCCTGTGATGGCACGCAGATAGGCGCTCCATTTGCAGGATTAAGTATATTATGAGAAGCAAGCATTAAAAGCTGAGCTTCAAGAATAGCTTCATTCCCCAAAGGCAAATGAACAGCCATCTGGTCACCATCAAAGTCAGCATTGAATGCAGTACAAACCAGCGGATGCAGCTGAATTGCCTTACCTTCAATAAGCTTAGGCTGAAAAGCCTGTATTCCAAGACGATGCAAAGTGGGTGCCCGGTTGAGTAATACAGGATGTCCTTTCAATACATTTTCAAGTATATCCCAAACAACAGGATCTTTTCTATCAACAATTTTTTTCGCAGACTTAACCGTTTTTACTATTCCTCTTTCAATGAGTTTACGAATAATGAATGGCTTATATAGTTCAGCAGCCATATCTTTCGGCAAACCGCATTCGTGAAGATCCAGTTCAGGACCCACAACGATTACTGAACGTGCAGAGTAATCTACTCTCTTACCCAGCAAATTCTGCCGAAAACGTCCCTGTTTCCCTTTCAGACTATCGCTTAAAGATTTCAGAGGACGGTTTGCATCTGTCTTAACTGCGTTGGCTTTTCGTGAATTGTCAAACAAAGAGTCAACAGCTTCCTGAAGCATACGTTTTTCATTCCGAAGAATCACCTCCGGAGCTTTGATCTCAATCAGCCTTTTCAGTCTGTTGTTCCTGATGATTACCCTTCGGTAAAGATCGTTCAGATCAGAAGTTGCAAAACGCCCTCCGTCAAGAGGAACAAGAGGTCTTAATTCAGGTGGGATAACCGGCACAACCTTCACAATCATCCACTCAGGACGGTTTATTCCTTTTGAAGCGCGAAAAGCCTCAACTACCTGAAGTCGTTTCAGAGCTTCATTCTTCCTTTGTTGGGATGTTTCAGTATTTGCAGCATGACGAAGTGAATAGGATATCTCATCAAGATCAAGTCTCTCAAGTAAATGATATAGTGCTTCAGCTCCCATATCTGCGATAAACTTATTCGGATCACTGTTATCCAAATGTTGATTTTCTTTTGGCAAAGATTCAATGATATCAAGGTATTCTTCTTCAGTAAGAAAATCAAGGTAATTGATTCCGTCGGCTTCTTTAACTCCCGGATTAATTACTACATATCGCTCATAATAGATGATCGAGTCTAATTTTTTAGTAGGCAATCCAAGAAGATACCCAATTTTGTTAGGTAATGATTTGAAATACCATATATGAGCTACAGGTACTACCAGTGAAATATGCCCCATTCTCTCACGGCGAACTTTTTTCTCAGTAACTTCCACACCACATCGGTCACATACAATACCTTTGTATCGAATTCTCTTATATTTTCCACAATGACATTCATAATCCTT
>JAFGQO010000167.1 GCA_016935615.1 Bacteroidales bacterium | reverse complement strand
CGAAGTCCCTAAGACTCAAAGAATTCACAAAACTCTGATATTCAATTATATATAACTTTGTGAGTATTTCGTGAATTTAGTGTCTTGTTGGCGAATTTTCAACTTTTGAGACAACCCCTAGTTTTATTGTTCAATTTCCGACAATGAATGAATCGGTATTAGAAGCCCTGATGCGTTTGTTTGCCATGGTGGCAAATGTGAATGAAGAAGGTTTCGCTCGCAACGAACGTGATGTTGTGTCTGAATACCTGCAACGTCAGTTCAGTAATGAGCTGGTCGATAAGTATTTGGCTTTTTTTGATGTATGCGTTCAGGAATACCACCGGGAACAGAAATCTCAGCTGGAAATAGAACTCGACAGGGCAGGCAATCATGATGTGAATATTATCGGGGCTCTCTGTGAGCAATTAAATGCCGAACTGGAACGACAGCAGAAAATGCTGGTTGTATTGTATCTGCTTGATTTCATTCATAGTGATGAGGTACTTTCAAAACAGGAACTGGAGTTTGTTAACATTGTTGCAAAGAACCTGAATATCCCCGAAGAAGAGTTCAGGGACGCTTCTTCATTTAGCTTCGATGAAGCAGAAAAGATAAAAGGTGTTAGCAATTTGCTGTTTATTGACAATGGTGATGCTCCCAGGAATAAAAAGATCAAGCATATACATATTGATAAAATCGAAGGAAGAATTAATGTATTGCATATCAACAGCACCAATACATATGTACTCCGTTACGATGGGTCAATGGATCTCCTGCTGAACGGTCACAGCATTCGTCCTAACCGTACCTATATCTGGGCACTGGGTTCGGTAGTTAAAAATCCCCGTTTTGGTTCCATTTATTATACCTGGATTGCCGGACGATTTATTCAGGCCACCACGAAAACCAGTTTTGTTTTTGAAGCCATAGATATTGAATATGTATACGGAAATGGTCCGAATGGCATTAAATCCTTCAGTCTGAATGAGGAATCGGGAAGACTTATCGGCATTATCGGAGGCAGTGGAAGCGGCAAATCAACACTTTTAAAACTATTAAGCGGAATACTGAAACCTAAACGTGGGTCCATTCGAATCAACGGCTTTGATATTCATAAAAACCACAAAGAACTGGAGGGTGTAATCGGATATGTTCCACAGGATGATTTTCTGATCAAGGAACTCACCGTCTTTGAGAACCTTATGTACAACGCCCGTTTATCGTTTAGCCACTATTCTCCTGAAATGATCCGCCAGTTGGTGGATGAGGCGTTATTGAATTTTGATCTGGTCGAGGCAAGGAATCTTCGGGTAGGTGATGCACTCAACACGTACCTGAGCGGAGGTCAGCGTAAACGTCTGAATATAGCCCTTGAATTGATAAGAGAACCATCAATTCTCTTTGTTGATGAGCCAACTTCAGGATTATCATCTGCTGATTCGGAGAAGGTAATGAATTTGCTAAAACGACAAACCTTCAAAGGGAAGCTTGTTTTTGCCAACATTCATCAGCCTTCATCTGAAATTTTCAGATTGTTGGATAAGCTCCTTGTGGTAGACCAGGGAGGAAGGGTAATTTATTACGGAAACCCTCTCGATGCCATGGGTTATTTTAAAAGAATAAGCCATTATGTTGATGCCGAAGAAAGTGAATGCCTGACATGCGGGAACATTGATGTCGATCAGATACTCCGGAATATTGAAGCCCGTGTGGTAGATGTTAATGGGCGTCTTACAAGGAAAAGAAGGATTTTACCGGAGGAATGGCATACCTATTATATAAGGAAAATAGAACCGAATATTCGCAGGATCCGCCGTCCGTATGCGAAAGTCATCCCGAAAAGTCTGTATCGTATACCCGGCAGGTGGAAGCAGGTAAAGATCTTTTTTGGTCGCGATATATGGGCCAAATTTAAAAATCAGCAATACCTTGTTATAACAATGCTTGAAGCTCCTGTGCTGGCTTTGCTTCTTTCGTTTTACACTCGCAGTTCCAAAGATGTATCAGGGCTGATCACTGAATACAATTTCGGAATGAATGCCAATATTCCGGCATTTCTTTTTATGGCAGTAATCGTTGCCTTGTTTCTTGGTCTGGTGATCAGCGCAGAAGAAATTTTCCGTGACAGGAAATTGTTGGAGAGGGAGCGGTTTCTTAATCTTAGCCGCTTCAGTTACCTTTCTTCAAAGATTTCCATCCTGTTTATCATATCAGCTTTGCAGATGCTGTTTTTTGTAATTATAGGCAATACAATACTGGAAATTAAAAGTATGACATGGAGGTATTTCCTGATACTTTTTTCTGCTTCCTGCTGGGGAAATCTGATCGGATTGAACATTTCTTCCGGATTCAAATCGGTGATTACCATTTATATCCTGATACCTTTGATCCTTATTCCCCAACTGCTCTTTAGCGGTGTGATAGTCGATTTTCACAACCTGAACAAAGCCATATACAGTGCAAAAACTGTTCCTGCTGTGGGTGAGTTGATGACATCCCGCTGGGCTTATGAAGCATTGATGGTGACCCAGTTTAAAGACAATCCTTTTCAGAATAAGGTATTTCCTGCTGAGATGCATAAAAGTCAGTCGATGTTTAAAAAAGCTTATGTTATACCAAAACTGCAGGCTGTATTAAAGGAACAGGAAGATGCCGTTAAGAAGAAACCAAATGCTGTTGCTGATCACAATGAATTCCGGCTTATTTTAAACGAAACAAAAAAAATCGGGGAAGATTTGCATGTGAATACAGACAATCTTTTATCGGAATTGCCGAAAGGGATTTATTCAAACTCTGTTGCCGGGGAATTGCGGATTTTTCTTGATCAGGCATGGAAAAAATACCATGCTGAATACCTGAATGCTGTTAAGGAGAGTGAAGCGTTTTACACTTCAATGGAACTTTCCTTACGGGATCAGGAAGATTTTGCCGTGATGAAAAACAAATATGTTAATAAGCAATTGTCGGAGATCCTGAGGAATGAAAATGAATTGGTGGAATATATTGTATATGACAATGAAATTGTACGGTTACGCGATCCTGTTTATACCCTGCCCTGGCTCAATAACGGCAGGGCACATTTTTATGCCCCGTACAAAAAGATTATGGGAATGTACATCGATACGTTCTGGTTTAACCTGCTTGTGATCTGGATTTTTACCGGACTCTGGTTTATTATTCTTTATTACGATCTGCTGCGGAAACTTATTACTTATTTCGAAAACCTTCAGTTGCAACGTTTTAACCGCCGTATCCTCAGGATCTTAAAACAGCAGAATGAGAACAGGTAGGTAAAACGAAATAAAGGTTATTCAACTACATAGTCCCGATAAGTTTATATTCTTTTTGGTAGCCCTCACATTGCTTTCGCATAGCTTCAGCGAAGCAAAGCCGGGCAGGCCCTTCTTTTTTAAAGATAAAAAAGAAGGCAAAAAATCTTGATTAGCCTAAATCGCACACAGTTCCCCTCCGAATCTTATTATACCTTCTGTTATTCTTGGTGGCTCCGATGAATGACAGGGCCATCGCAGGCTGATCGGGCCGCCGCTCATCTCTGATGTGAATGTTTGTATTCAAATTAAAGGTAATTCTTCTTATGTGAATATATTTTTTCTACCATCAATAAACATAAGCCTGAAGGGCTTAAACATAAATAACCATAGGTAACGCCCATGGAATTGGAATACTCTCCTGAAAGCGCACCATCAGCCGGGATTATTCTGTGTCACTGCATTGTATGGTGTGTAATGATAAACATAATTTCGTTCCATTGGGGAACGGAACGAAACAAAGGCATGTGAACCGGCAGATTTGTATATATAGTACAGCGTAGATACAACCGAACGAACCGACCAACGGGAGTTCATGACCGAAGGGAACTCAGCGAAGCGATTTCACGACCAAAGGGAGTAACAACATTGTAAGTTCACGAGCAAAGCGAGTAATCCGCGCTTAGCATAAGAACAAATAAAAAAGGCATCGGTATTCATGATGCCTTTTTTATTTGTATTCAGGTTGATCAGGGTTCTTACTCGATCAGTATCCTTTCATAATGAGAATACTTGTTTCCTTCGATTTTGACCAGGTACAATCCTTGCGGATAGCCAGTGAGATCAAATTGTATCTTGTGTCTGGCGTTGGTGCTTTGAGCAGTATGCTTTTTCAGTGTTTTACCTGTAATAGATACAATTTCAATGGTATATCCTCCCGGAAGCATGTTTTCCAGTTCAACGGTAAAATTCCCATTCGAAGGATTGGGATAGATACTTGTTGAGCTCTTCTTCTGGATTACCCGGGAGATGTTATCACATAAAGGAATATTAACAATTACCTCGTCGCTAAATTGACATCCTGTCGCATTGTCCGTAACTGTTACACTGAAGGTGCCGGGTTCTGTGGTTGTTATGGTTTGTGTTGTCTCATCCGTTGACCACAGGTATTCATCCCATCCTTCTCCGGCATCAAGAATACTGTATAGTGTTTCGCAGGTAGCTTCTGTAAAGTCAATCGTGAACTCATCAAATTCATCACAGGGATTTATAAGATCCAGATCATCCAGGATCAATTCGCTTCCCACTTCACCGCTTCCGCCATCTCCAATTCCGAAATAAAGGGTTGTGCTGAATACATAACCCACTTCCGTGATTGTGGTTCCCGGTGGATAAAAAAGATTCACAGAAAACGGGGTATATTCACTGGCTGTTAACAGGATTGTTCCATTTTCGTATTCATTCTCTTCTTCATCTCTCAGTATGACATAGGCAATCGCCGTATCATTCGCTGCCGGAGTAAATTTGTAAAAGCCGGTCAGTCGTGAAGGATTGAAATCAACGGGAAATGTTGAAATTTCATCGCCGAAGATCATCTCTGTAGCATAGGGCATAAGAAAACTTGCTACCACATCGGTCATACCTTCATCACCGGGAATGCTCGTCTCAACAGCCTTTATGCTGATGGCATAATCTCCCGAATGGGCATCGGGAATGGGTTTGGCTGATGTATCACCACCGAAAAAATGAGTAAGCAGGTTGGCCGTAAGATGATCTGCAGGCTCGAAGTATGCTTCGTTTTCCCATACTTCAAAATCGCAATTTGGTATGGAATCGTCAATTACGCCAAACCATAGTGAATCGACCTGCACCCAGCTCCCTGATACAGGATTGTATGGATTTGTACTTGTTATACCAATAAAAGCAGTATCAGGTGTTCCGGCCGGAGCAGCAACTTGCCATCCCATCCTGATATAGGAACTTTGGGTTCCTGTAATGGGAAAAATATTCTGAGCGATTGGATTGCCGCCTTCTTTAAAAGACAAAAGAACAATAGCCGTATCGTCCTCGGCAACATTGAATTTAAAATAACCAAACAGGGAATCAGGAGTTCCCGAAACGGGAATACCGCCGGTAAATTCCATAACAGGAGATTCACCGTTTGTGACCATGCCGTTGCAGGTAGCATATCCGAAGACCGTATCTGTTTCCGTAATAGCCGATTCAAGACGCAGAGCATAATCGCCGCGATAACTGTCTTCTGTTTTTATAGCAGTTAAGGTATTGTACATAAGAGCTTCCATATTTCCGGAAGTCCAGTTTTCCGGCTCCTGGTAAAGTACCCTGGTTTCCCATTCTTCAAATCCTCCGTTGGGAACGTATTGAGCCTTAACAGTTGGTATGCCTGCTCCAGTGAGAAAGCAAAGCATAATTAGCAGAGTCTTTTTCATAATGATCTGAATTGTAAGGTTGATTTCATAATAAAAATACAAAGAATTTTAAGAATTTCATCTTTATGCAAATGTAAAAAAATTTAACATGCTGTGAACGAATAAGTTATGGTAATAATAATTGTTTACAAAGCAGTAAAATCAAAAAATAATATGACAAATACGTAAAAATTTAGTATCTATGCAGTACTATTTTTATGGTTGACCGCCATTTTATCAGTTTTTCATACTTTCCTTAAAACTCTAAATCATAATTATTCACAGATACGGAAAAAGAAGAATACAGATAGATTGTATTTAATACATCGAGAAAAAGTATCAGAATGGCTATGATGGATGAATTAAATTCAGAATAAAAAATATCAGTATATGGCAAAAGTGAGAGGAGCCATTGTAATTGACATAGAGAAATGCAAAGGATGTGAACTTTGTTTGCATGCATGTCCGACAGATGTTATTAGAATGGCACCGGAGGTCAACGGGAAAGGTTATCATTATGCTTATATGGAAAATCCTGACGATTGTACGGGTTGTGCAAATTGTGGAATTGTATGTCCGGATGGTGTGATAACAGTATATCGAAAAAAAGTAAACGCTGAAATGTAAACATATAATGGGAGAATTGCGCTTAATGAAAGGCAATGAAGCAATTGCCGAAGCAGCCATCAGGGCAGGAACCGATGCTTATTTCGGGTATCCGATAACACCGCAGTCAGAGATCATGGAATACCTTGCCCTCCAGGAACCGCATAAAAGAACCGGCATGGTCTTATTGCAGGCAGAAAGCGAGATTGCAGCGATAAATATGGTATACGGTGCTGCCGGTACCGGCAAAAAGGCCATGACATCCTCGTCCAGCCCGGGAATTAGTTTAAAACAGGAAGGCATTTCCTATCTGGCAGGATCGGAACTTCCCTGCCTGATAGTGAATGTTGTGCGCGGAGGCCCGGGACTTGGGACCATTCAACCTTCACAAGCCGATTATTTTCAAGCCACAAAGGGAGGAGGACACGGCGATTACCATTTGATCGTTCTGGCTCCTTCATCAGTGCAGGAGATGTCTGATTTTGTAAAACTTGGTTTTGAACTTGCATTCAAATACCGTAACCCTGCCATGATCTTATCAGATGGAATGATCGGGCAGATGATGGAAAAGGTGAAACTTTTCGAACCTGTTCCCAGATTGACTGAGTTTGATCAGTCGTGGGTTACCACCGGAAAGACTCCTGATCGGGAAAGGAATATTGTTACTTCATTGGATCTTGATCCCCTTGGAATGGAAAGACACAATCAGGCTCTGAATGAAAAATACAACAAAATGAAAGAAAAAGAGGTGCGATACGAAATGATTGATTGTGATGATGCAGAATATTTATATGTTGCTTATGGTTCTTCTGCAAGGATATGTCAGAAAGCAATCAAACTGGCCAGGGAAGAAGGAATAAAGGCAGGATTGCTCAGACCGATAACCTTGTTTCCGTATCCGACAAAAGTATTAGCTGAACTGGCAAATCAGGTGAAAGGTGTATTATCTGTTGAGTTAAGCTCCGGACAAATGGTTGAAGACGTCAGACTTGCTGTAAACGGAAAGATCCCTGTTGAACATTTTGGACGCACCGGAGGGATTATTCATTCACCCGATGAGGTACTGGAAGCATTAAAAACTATTCTTATTAAGAAATGATGAAAACTGAATCTGAAACATTGACAATGGACATACAGGAAATTATTCAGGAAGAGAATCTTGTATACAAGAAAACATCTTGTATGACGGATAACATCTTATCGTTTTGTCCCGGATGCGGGCACGGTGTTATTCACCGCCTTACCATGGAAGTAATTGATGAAATGGGAATACAATCAGAAACTATTGGGATCGCATCTGTTGGATGTTCTGTTCTTGCTTACGATTTTATGGACATTGATATGACACAAAGTGCCCACGGAAGAGCCCCGGCAGTAGCAACTGGAATAAAGAGATGCTGGCCGGATAAATATGTTTTTACCTACCAGGGAGATGGCGATCTGGCAGCCATCGGAACTGCAGAGACAATTCATGCCTGCAACAGAGGAGAAAATATTACCATCATATTTGTGAATAATGGTATTTATGGAATGACGGGAGGTCAAATGGCTCCAACAACGCTTGAAGGAATGAAATCATCAACAACTCCTTATGGACGGGACATTGGTTTAATGGGCAATCCCATAAAGATCAGTGAACTTGTGAGTCAGCTGCCCGGAACTTATTATGTTACACGTCAGGCAGTTCATTCACCCTCTCATGTCAGGAAAGCAAAGAAAGCAATGAGGAAAGCTTTCGAAAGCCAGAAAGAAAAGAAAGGCTCGTCACTCATAGAGTTTGTTTCGAATTGCAATTCGGGATGGAAGATGACTCCTGTGCAGGCAAACAAATGGCTGGAAGAAAATATGCTTCCGTTTTATCCGCTGGGTGACTTGAAAGTGGACGGGAAACTTATTACTTAATATTTTCTCTTAATCATTAAACAATGAACGAAGAAATCATTATTGCCGGTTTTGGTGGTCAGGGTGTTTTATCAATGGGGAAAATTCTTGCCTATTCCGGTATTATGCAACAAATGGAAGTCAGCTGGATGCCATCTTACGGACCGGAAATGCGTGGAGGAACAGCAAATGTTACGGTAATTCTTAGTGATGACAGAATAAGTTCGCCTATTGTCAATAATTACGATACTGCCATTATCCTTAACCAGCAATCGATGGATAAATTTGAATCTATGGTGAAACCAGGGGGATTATTATTGTATGATACAAATGGGATATCCAGGCATCCTGATAGAAAAGATATAGAAATTTACCAGGTGGAAGCTACTAAAGAAGCCACAAGGATGGGTGCAACACGAGCATTCAATATGATAGTTCTGGGTGCTTATCTTAAGATCAAACCACTGGTCGAATTTGATAATGTGGTCAGCGGACTGGAAAAATCACTTCCTGAAAGACACCATCACCTCATTCCAATGAATATCAACGGTATAAAGAAGGGACTGGAGATTGTCAGAAAAGCAGGAGTTGCCTGATTTTTTCCTGTAAATTAAAATTCCTGTTTTCTAATTGTTTCATTACTAAGTGACTAATATCATTTTTTTCTGGTAACATCCGACAATTGTTTTGTTGATAAATATCCTTTTCATAGAATAAGACTTCTCATCCTGAATTGCTCAACGTTGATAAGTGCTTTCCGTAATATTATACAGAGTGTTACAAAGTTATACAACAATGAAAGCATTACTCATCAGCACAATCATTTTAAGCATATCAGTAACGTCCCTTTTTGCAATAGATGATGCCGGGGACGAGGTAAAAGCACGTTATGGATTAGCAGCATCTTATATTTATACTGGGACAGGCCATGGAGCCGGTTATACCGTAAATGCAAATGTAACAAAAGGAAGAAAATTACTGGAAGCAGGTATTATATATAGTGAACGTGAATCCAAAATATCGGGAGCCGATATTAAATATAGAATTTATCTGGGAGCACTTGACCGATTGAATAGTGGAAATAAAATTTTTAATGCCTATTTGCAATACAACTTAGTTTATCAAAAGGGAACTTCATATTCACCTGAATTGGTTACACTGGGTGATCAAACCTACCTGGTGAACACTGATCCCGGTACAATTGCCACGATGGGACATTTTATAGCCTATGGCAATCAGGTTAGCGTGATGAAAAACCTGTATTTTGATACTTCTCTGGGACTGGGGTATTATATAGGATCTCTTGACAAGGTAGATGGACCCGGTACATGGGGAATCCATAATGAGAACAGCGGATTTACATATTCCTTTAAAATCGGTTTCGGATATATGTTTTGATAATATGTTAAGTCACTGGAACAAATTATTTCAAAATGAATAACTTCCGTAAAAAAGAAATTTACTGGTATAAATGATTTCGGATAATAAAATCATATACCTTATTGCTCAAAAAATACCTCACATCTCTTTCTTCTTTTAGTGCTTTGCGGATAAAACTTGATGAGATCTCAATTCTGGGAGCGTTTTTCAAAAATGTTATATTCAGGTGCTGTGAATAATCTGTATTTTTATTTGTATTTCTGGGATAAATGTATCTGTGGTATTTATGAATGATCTGTTCATGATTTTTCCATTTGTGAAATGTTTCCAGACTGTCGGAACCCATTAAAAGGATGAATTCTTTTTTTGGATGCTTTTCCGAAAGGTAGGTCAGTGTATCAATTGTATAAGAAGGCTTTGGCATCCTGAATTCAATATCGCATATGGCAAAGCGTTCATCATTTCCAATGGCGAGTTCTGCCATTTCAAGTCTGAATTGATCGTTTAACAGTGATTTTTTACTTTTTAACGGGTTGTGCGGGCTGATGATGAACCAAACCTGATTCAGATCTGTATACTCAGTAAAATAGTTGGCGAGAGCCATATGACCTATATGAATCGGATTAAATGATCCAAAGAAAAGACCGGTTTTCATTGTACCTGTTTTGATCAGGAAATTATATGGGTTAATTCACCCTATTAATAAAAAGCTGATACTTACTGAATAAGAAAATCTCTCACAATATCAGCAGCTTTTTTTACGGCATCATCCAGGTTCTCGTTTATGATCACATGATCAAATTTTCTTGCATAGGTATTTTCCATGTTCACTTTACGCAATCTTTTTGCTATGGTCTCTTCAGTTTCTGATTTTCTGCTGCGCAGGCGTTGTTCCAAAGTATCAAGTGATGGAGGTTGGATAAAGATGGTGACAGATTCCTCTTTGTATCTCCTTTTGATACTCATCGCTCCATTTACATCAACATCAAAGATTATATTTTTACCCATACTTTTTAACCTTTCCACTTCAATTTTCAGTGTACCGTAATATTGATTGGGATATACTTCTTCCCATTCCAGGAATTCGTTGTCTTCAATTTTTGACTTGAAAGAATCAATAGTCAGAAAATAATAATCTTTTCCCTCTATTTCTCCTTCTCTGATTTTTCTGCTGCAAGCTGAAATGGAAAAAGAAAGGTTAAATTCATCCATTTCAAGAATTTTTCTTGAAATTGTCGATTTCCCTGTTCCTGAAGGACCTGATAGTATTATAAGTTTTCCTGCCATATTCATTATAAGTTATAATACATTCATGAGTTGTTCTTTGATCTTTTCGAGTTCATCTTTCATTTGAACTACTATTTTTTGAATTTCAGAATGATTTGCTTTGGAACCAATTGTATTAATTTCTCTCCCTATTTCCTGTGTAATAAATCCCAGCTTCTTTCCAACAGTTTCGTTTTCTTTCAATACATCAAAAAAATAGTTGCAATGATTTTCAAGACGAACCTTTTCTTCTGTGATATCTATTTTTTCAAGATAATAGATCAATTCCTGTTCAAACCTGTTCTGATCTACTTTTTCCTTTTCAAATACTTCTGAGATGTTCGATTCAATTCTTTCCCGAATGCATTTGATCCGATCATCTTCAAAAGGTTCAATTTCCTTAAGCTTTGCCAATATAACCTGTATTCTTGAGGTAATATCTGATTGCAATGCACTACCTTCCTGCTTTCTGAAATTAGTGATTGCCAGAATGGCTTCGTGTATTTTTTGCATTACTGCTTTCCATTCTTTCTCATCAAGTTCTTCCTTATCAATTTTCAGGGCATCGGGAAAACGCATAATGGTTTGTAAAATAGATTCATTATTGTTTATTTCTAACTCATTAAGCAGTTCAACCATCTGACGGTAATAATCTTTTACCAGTGGCACATTAATTCTTGATGTATTTGCAATATCCGTATCTTCATAAGTGATTATACATTCAATCTTTCCTCTCTGTAATCTTTGAGAAAGGAGATTTCTGATATCCAATTCTTTTTCTTTGTAAATATTCGGTAAACGGGTATAGATATCTATTTGCTTGCTATTTAATGTCTTAATTTCAATGGTGATTACTTTTTTTTTAAGCTCACAAGTTGCTTTTCCAAAACCTGTCATTGACTGTATCATAATGACAATATAGAATTTTAATTTAGCTGCTAAGATAATATTTATTGACTATAGTGTGCTATCTATATTTTCCTCATAGTATTTTACAATCACCTTCTTTTTCCAGTTTCCCGTAAGATAATAGAAAAATGAAAACAATGCTCCGATCAACCAGGCAATAGGCACAGCCCACCATATTCCAACTTCTCCATAGTGCTCTGAAAGAAAGTAGGCAAAGGGGATTCTGATGATCCAAAGAGAGAACAATGTGATGAACATGGGGACAATTGTATCACCTGAACCTCTTAAAACTCCATTGATTGAAAACATTGTTGTAAATACAATGTATGAAGAGCTTACAATAATAAGATAATCAACACCGATATCAATTACATTTGTGTCTTTGGTAAACAAATTCATTAATGAAAAACGAAAAATGATGATAACTGCTGTTATTGTTATGGAAATAAATGATGACATGCCCAGGGTAGTCAGAAAACCGGATCGGACCCTTTCCGCTTTATTTGCGCCCATATTTTGCCCGACAAAGGTTGATAATGCCTGACCGAACGTCATCGCAGGAAGCATAGCAAAACTGTCAATACGACCTGCAACGGAATACGCTGCAACCACATCTGTACCAAACGCATTTACTATACGGAACAAAGCAATCATTCCAAACGAAACAAAAGTCTGCTGAAATCCTGAGGGAATACCAATTCTCACACTTTTCCAGAATATTTCCCAGTCAAAAACAAGCTCTCTGAGTTTTAACTGTATTAGCTTATGAGTTTTATTCAGATAGAATACTGCAGTAATAAATGCCCCTCCATGCGACAGGATTGTTGCCCATGCTGCTCCACGAATTCCGAATCCGAGATATTTTACAAACAGGATATCAAAGCCTATATTTGAAATGGATGCTATTATCATAAAAACCAGCGGGGTGATAGAATCTCCCAATCCCCTGAGAATAGCACTGGTGCCATTGAAACCAAATAAAAGAACAGTTCCCAGTAAAAAAGTGTTGAGATAAACAGTGGCCTGTGGTATAACTTCAGAAGGAAGTCTGGTCATTCTGAAAATTTCATCGCTGAAGGTTATGCCCACAGTCATAATAATAATGGACGCAAAGAATACAAAAATATACATGGTGTCAATGGCACGTCTGACCCTTTTGTAGTCTTTTGCTCCAAAGTATTGAGATACTACAATGGTTCCTCCTGATGCAATACCAATAACAAAAGAGATCAGGGCAAATATGATTGGGAAGGAAGCACCGACTGCTGCCAGAGCTTCTTTGCCCAATACCTGACCAACAATGATACTGTCTACTATATTATACGATTGCTGAAAAATATTTCCCACAAGCATGGGTGCAGCAAACCTCAAAATATTTCCGCCAACATGTCCCTTTGTTAAATCTTTCACTCAGTGTTAATTATTACACGTCTTTTTCTGTAAAACAAGATTTCTTAAAAGAAATTTCTTATTTTGTTTATACCAATTAATAAAACATGCATTAATTTCATAAAAAAATCAGTTCTTAAGCTGATGATTATTTACAGACTCACAAGTTGAATCTTAAAAAACGCAAAGGTGCGTAATTTGTTGATCTCTGCAAAATAAATAGGGAATGAACATGAAATTTACTACTACATCAAATAATTTTGGATGATTATGTCTATTCATATTCATGATACTTCAAAAACAAAAATCATTGCTACCATTGGTCCGGCAAGTTCGTCAGAGAATCAATTGCGTGAGCTTATTATCTCGGGGATTGATATGTGCAGGTTAAACTTCTCTCATGGCAGTTATGATCAGCATGAAGAGGTGATTCGGAGAATCAGAAAGCTGAATGAGGAATTGGGTACACACGTTGCCATTCTTGCTGATCTGCAAGGGCCCAAGATCAGGTTAGGTGAAATGGAGAAGGAGGGAGTAAGTATTGACGATGGCGGGAAGATTGTTTTTACCAACAAAGATATCAGGGGAACTAATGAAAAGGTTCATATTAAATACAATGATCTGCCTAAAGATATTAAGAAAGGAGATGCCATACTGATTGATGATGGCAAGCTAAAATTTATTGTTGAATCAACGAATTTAAAAACCGAGATCTATGCGAAGACCATCCATGGCGGATCACTTTATTCCAGGAAAGGAGTGAATTTGCCGGATACAAATATTTCCATTCCCAGCCTGACTGACAAAGACATTGAAGATGTTCATTTTATTCTTGATCATGATCTGGATTGGATTGCTTTGTCTTTTGTCAGGTGGGCAGATGATATTAAAGCTTTGAAAGAGATCATTTCCGCAAGAAATAATAAAGCAATGGTAGTGGCTAAAATTGAAAAACCTGAGGCTTTGCAGGAAATTGATGAGATAATTGATGAAGCAGATGCAGTTATGGTAGCCCGTGGTGATTTAGGAGTTGAGGTGTCCTTTGAAAAGGTACCTTACATTCAGAAACAAATAGTACAAAAATGCATTCGGAAATCTACTCCTGTTATTATAGCCACACAGATGCTTGAAACCATGATAACCAATTTCAGACCCACCAGGGCTGAAGCAAATGATGTAGCAAATGCAGTTTTTGATTGTGCTGATACGGTGATGCTTAGTGGAGAAACTTCGATTGGTAAATACCCTGTGGAAGCCATTAAGAATATGCAGAAAATAATTGACTGTGCTGAAGAAACAGAGTTTGTTCTTAAACATGAACATCTGCCCAATATTGATTCTGTAACATATATTCCTGATTCAGTATGTTTTAATGCATCCAGGATGGCTGATCAGGCCGGTGCCAAAGCAATTATAGCATTCGCCGTCATTCCTCAGACTGCTTTTCGACTGGCAAGCAACCGGTCAAAAGCGCCAGTATATGTGTTTACATCAGACAGCAAATTACTATGTCAATTATCCATCATTTGGGGAGTAAGAGCTTTTTATATGGATAAGTATTGTGATGCCGAAAATGCTGTCGCCTTTTCTCTTGATACCTTGAAAGAAAAGGGATTAATTGAAACCGGTGATGTTGTTGTTCATGTAAGCAGTCTGCCCATTTTTAATAAAAGAGGTGTGGACACGATCAAACTGAGTTATGCCTGAGGATATTATCCACAGTCTCAAGTTACTAGTCTCAAGTTCCATTCTATCAACTCATCAACTCATCAACTACTCAACAACTAAACTCCTAAACTCCTGAATTAACTCCGAACTCTAAACTCAATACTCATCCTTTTAATGATTAACTGATACATATCTAATGGGCCAAATCATGAATCTTCATTTCATCAATTCCTCGATTTTCCGATTAATCACAGTTTCACGATTACACCAATCACGATTCACGAATTGCCGTTTCATCACAGTTCAACGATTCAACAGTTCAACAACTCCAAACTGTCCCACTTTTCACTTTCTCATCTTCCGACTTCCAGATTCAACCTTACTTAACCTCAAAATCAAGCAGCTTCTCATTTTCGATATATCCCTCAAGATGATCGCCAATTTTTACAGGTCCTACTCCAACAGGTGTACCTGTAAAGATCAGATCGCCCATTTTAAGTGTAATAAATTGAGATATATATTCTATAATATGATCCATTTTAAAAAGCATATCGGCTGAATTGCCATTCTGAACTTTTTTGCCATTGATATCCAGTGAGAAATGAATGGATTCCGGATCATTCACTGTATCAAATCTGATAAATTTCCCCAATACAGCAGAACCATCAAATGTTTTAGCGATTTCCCATGGATTACCTTCTTTTTTGCATATTCTTTGTAAATCACGCGCGGTGAAATCAATACCAACAGTTATTTCATTGAAATACCGATGGGCAAATGTTCTTTCAATATGTTTCCCAAGCCTGTTTATTCTGAGCACAATTTCTGCTTCATGATGTATTTCGTTTGAGAATTCCGGAAGGTAAAAAGGCTTATTGTTTATTAACAGAGAACTGTCAGGTTTCATGAAAAATACCGGTTGTCCCGGAGTAGAGCTGTTTAATTCCTTTATATGTTCGTCATAGTTCTTTGCAATGCAAATAATTTTCATAGGAAATTGAATAAGTGTTTCCTTAATACATGAAGCACCAGATATAAAACAAGATTATCATTATTCTTTATTGTTCCCGAAAGCTCCTCTCAATTTGATATTAGTGAGTACTTTTTTTGTATATAATGGAAAATCGTTATTCATCATCCAGCCATAATAAGCAGGATCCTTTTTAAAAACTTCTTCAACAGCTTTTCCTTTGTATTTTCCAAAGTTAAATCGTTCCACACCCTTTTCATCAATAATAATCCTTCCTACGAAATCAACATTTCTGGTATGGCTGGAAAAACCTGACAACTTTTCAACATCATTTTCCAGATCGTTATACCTGTCGAGCTGTGCCTGAAGAATCTCATACGTAGCTTTTGTATCTGCTTCTGCTCTATGAGCATCAGTAAGGTTTTTCTCACAATAAAATTTATAGGCTGCACTTAAAGTACGCTGTTCTTTTTTATGAAAAATTACCTGAACATCAATGAATTTTCTTTTTTTCAGATCAATATCTATGCCTGCCCTTAAAAATTCTTCAGCAAGAAGAGGGATATCAAATTTGTTTGAATTGTATCCTGCCAGATCACAACCTTCAATGATTTTAAGAATTGTTTTGGCAATTTCAACAAATGTGGGTTTGTCTTTCACATCCTCATCTGAAATGCCATGTATCTCCGTAGTGCTTTTTGGAATGGGTATGGTAGGATTTACCAACAGTGTTCCGGATTCTTCTTTTCCGTTGGGGTGTACTTTTAGATATGATATTTCAACAATTCGGTCAGATACAACATTAATCCCAGTTGTTTCAAGGTCAAAAAAAACCAAAGGATTTTTTAAATTAAGCTTCATAAAACAGTTTCTTCTAGAAATAAGGCAATGAAATAATAAAAAAAAGAGGCCGTCCAAAAAATTAATTTCATGCCACCAAATCACTAAAACACGAAGATCCACAAAGTAATAATGTTTTGATAATCAAGATTTTGTGATTCTTGAAGACTTAGTGTCTTTGTGGCATTTTCTTAAATTTATGTCTTTTTGGACAGCTTCTCGGATTATTCCTGATTAATTGTTAATCATCATTGGCATTAAGAGCATAAGTATGTCTTCATTTTCGTTATTATCATCAAGAGGTAATAATAAGCCGGCTCTTGAAGGATCAGATAACTCAACAACAACATCTGTTGACTGTAGGTTTTGCAAAATTTCGATAAGAAATACAGATTTGAAGCCTATCTCAAGATCATCACCTTCATATTGACAGGTAAGACGTTCATAAGCAGAGATTGAAAAGTCTATATCCTGAGCCGATACTGTTACCTGGTTTCCGGAAAGCTGCAATTTAATAAGATTGCTTGCCTGATTGGAAAAGACAGAAACACGTTTCAATGTATTGAAAAATTGCAGACGATCAATAATAAGTTTATTGGGATTATCGGTAGGTATAACAGAATTGTAGCTGGGATAATTGCCTTCCACCAGTCTGCATATTAATTTGAAGTGAGGAAGAACAAAATGTGCATTTTTATTGTCGAATTCAATGCTAATAGTACCCTGTTCCCTTGTCAGGATATTTTTTAAAAGAGAGGCTGGTTTTTTAGGCAGAATGAAAGATGCATTCTGACTGGATTTCGCATCAGTTCTTTTGTACCGGACCAGCTTGTGAGCATCGGAAGCCACAAATGTAATGTCATCGGGGGAAAGCTCAAAAAACACTCCATTCATAACCGGCCTCAATTCATCATCGGCAGTTGCAAAAAGTGTATTGGAAAGACCTTTTAACAGGACATCTGCCTCGATCTCGAAATTGGATTTTTCTCCTTCCTTGATCTGTGGGATCTGAGGGAAATCACCTCCATTTTGCCCGACAATTGAAAACTTACCATTTTCTGAGCTTATCACAACAGCCAGAGTATCGGTATTTACATCAAATGTCAGCGGTTGATCAGGAAACTCTTTCAGGGTATCAAGAAGAATCCGTGCCGGCAGAGCTATATTTCCGCCATCACTAACATTATCAAGTTCCATGGATGTGATAAAGGTTGACTCAAGATCGGATGCGGTTAATTCCAGCTTTTTGCCTTCAAGGTTAAAGAGTATGTTATCTAAAATTGGTAATGTATTTTTAGCACTGATTACGCGGCTCACTGCCTGGAGATGATTTAAAAGTTCGATACTTGAAACTACAAATTTCATTGATTAAAGGTTTAATTTGATAGCTAGTATTTGTGTTAATAGGGGTATCAATATTACAAAAAAAAAGGCTATTAATGGCTTCAGGGAATTATTTTTTTAGAAAATCTTTTAATTCCAGAAGAACAGGATCGATGTCACTATATTTCATATTTACCACCTTTTTTTTATTTAGTTTCCCATAAAATTCCACGGTGTTTGTTTGATTGGTTTCACGGTCTTTTTTTCGATAACCTGATAATTCAATGACATCCTTTTCATTTGTCTCAACAACCAGGTTGAAAAATGGTTCTTTCAGGTTTGAAGTATCTTGTTTTTCATTGTCCTGAACAGGATGAGATCCTATGTTTTGAAAGAAATGCAGATAGAGGGTTATCAAATCCTTGTCGGCAGAAGTAAGGATGTTGTTGTTCTCATCTGACAATTGGTATTTGCCCGGTTCGATCTGCTTTAGGACAAAATCATTGCCAGAATTTTCAGTATAATGAATTTTCACAAGACAGATATTTTCAGGAAGAATATTCAAAATATTATGGTCAAGCCAATACGAGATATCAGCACTCATTACTTTTATCAGATCAACATTCGGGTATCCTCTTGCTTCAACCTGAAATATTCTTTCTGATTTATGCAGGCACGCAAAAAGTTGCAGATTCCATTTGCAAATACGATAAGATCGAATCAGTTTTTTCCCCGAATAATAAAATATTTCTGTGCCTGACTTTAATTTTTCTGTTAATACCATTTCAGTGCTTATTGCAGCCGGCGATTTTGCTTCAAGTTTTGAGGCCAGAACCAGCAGATCTGACACCCTCTCCTGATTTACCGGTTTATTGTCAATACTCCATCTTCCGTTTTCATGAACAATACTTATGATTTTTATGCCGGATGCGATTTTGATGCTGTCAATTTTATTTCGGTCAGGTAGATTGAAACCGGTATCGCGAGAATGCAGTGTTGATGATCTGTGCTGATGGAGGTAGTAAGCAGCAAGCCCTGAAATAATTAAAATAGCCAGTATGAAAAGTATTTTTCTCATGATACAGAAAACCTGTGCCTACGTATGAAGTGGAAAAGGAAACCAAAAAGCATTACCAGAAGAGAAGGAAGGATCATATTGATAAGAATCCATTTTGATCTCTCAGATGACAGCTTCTCTTTATCAAGCAACCTGATCTTAAATTCTCTGCCTCGCAAATCCAGCAAATTCTTATCATCAGCAAGGTATTGAATAAGATTTACTAAAAAATCTTTGTTCCCGAAGGTTTGTCTTGTAAACCTGTCATAACCCAGGGGTTGTATGGATGGTCCCTGAGAAGAATAGCGAATGTCGTTTCGTATGATATCGCCATCGGCAACAACTGCAATTTTTGTTGCTTTTCCCTGTTCTTTTATCTTTGGCGGATCACGAAAGTATTGA
Source organism: Bacteroidales bacterium (assembly GCA_016935615.1). GTDB lineage: Bacteria > Bacteroidota > Bacteroidia > Bacteroidales > UBA10428 > UBA10428. The sequence goes on along the minus strand of JAFGQO010000167.1, from coordinate 2,275 downwards.
CCTAAACCACGGTTTTTAAATACAGATTCGAAGCTTCCTTCCAAAAGAACTCCTACCAGTGAATGCGAATCGGTAAAATTCTTCTTTTGTGGTGTTTGTTGAACTTCTTCAAGAGATATTAAGGCAGGAACTTTTTTGGTTGCACTCATTTGTGATGTGCTCAGAAGAGGAGTTTTTCTGATAGTTTTTCTGGCTTCAATCGTATCTATGGTATTTGCAAATCGGCAATAGATCATGTTTAAATTTCGTGTAACCGGATGATTTTCGGAAGGCGATATAAGAGGATAATATAACCATGGAACAGGCTGAAAATTTACCGGATTCCCTCTTAAAGCCATATTTATCGGGATTACGTTGCATTGAATATCCTGTACAAGAACAGGATTTATTCTCACTCCATAACGAAAAAGCATATCGTTCAGATTCAGTTCGGAAATGAACGCCATTGTCTCTCCGCTTACCAGGCTGTCAAGACTAACCTGTACCGCATCGAGAAGCCAGAGAGCTTTGCCTCCTTTCATTATGTACTGGTCAATTACAAATTTATCCTGTTCGCTGAACTGACTAACTGGTTTTGCAATAACAATCGCCTTGTATTCGTCCAGTATACCCGGAGAGCCATGTATAATTCCCCGGTCAATCTGATATGATTTTGATAATTCATGCGAGATATCATTTACTTCCATTTCATTCAGTTCTCCATGACCTTCAATAAATGCGATCTTTTCCGTTTGTTTGGCGGTAATGTTTTTTATTGTGCTAATAAAATTATATTCCAGGCTTTCAATAGAATTATTCAAATTCTGGTCGGCTCCTGCACCGGGATTATTTAATAAAAGGTTTAGCGGAACTTCTATGTTCTTATAGCTGATCAATGCTGCCGGGAAGACTATTTTTTCCGTTACGGCTCCTTCTCTGTCTCTTTGGTGAATATTCGTGGGCTTAAGACCTTTTTCATATAACTGTCCAATGATTTTTTGTTGCATTTGCTGTGATTCATCCTCGAAGGGATTTATAAACTCATACTGTAAATTGCTTTTGCCATATACTTTAAATTCATCGAGCATATCATAAATATTATCCTGAAATTTTCTGAAAGGGATATTCAAATCACCTTCCAGATATACCCTGATATATACAATATCATCCAGGTTCCTGAGAATTTGTTTCGTATCTTGCGATAAGGTATAGCGTTTTTCAGAAGTCAGGTCTATTCTGAAAAACAGGTTGTGAGTTATTATATTGAATAATACGATTATGGCCGTTATACCAACAAGTAATGTTATATCATTCGTGCCTAATGTATTTCCGGCTTTGCTTTTTGTCATTATCGTATCTGTTACCAGTTAATGCTACGGAGTTTTGTTCTGGTGAATAATAGAAAAAGAACGATTACCGAAAGGAAATAGATCAGATCGCGACTATCAAGAACTCCCCGCTGCATGGATTTATAATGTGCATCTATGCCCAGATTTAAAATAAAATTTCCAGTTTTACCCGTCAAACTTAAGTAACCAACAGAATTAAAACCTTCATAAAGAAAAAAGCACAGTGCAACGGATAACACAAATGCCACGATAGTGTTTTCCGTAAGAGATGAAGCAAAGACGCCGATACTGACATATATTCCTGCAAGAAGGAAAAGTCCGAGATAGGATCCCAGTGTTCCTCCTGCATCGATGTTACCGGTTGGATTTCCAAGTATTACAAGTGATACATAAAATACAAGTGTAGGAATCAGGGCAATGGCAGCAACAGTGATACCTGCTAAATATTTAGCCATAACAATTTGTAATTCAGACAGGGGACGGGTAAGAAGAAGATCAAGGTTGCCACTTTTTTTTTCCTCTGCAAAACTACGCATTGTAATAGCCGGAATAAGAAAAAGAAATACCCACGGAGCAATGAAGAATAAGGTATCCAGAGAGGCATACCCTGCATCAAGGACGTTCATGTTACCAGGAAAAACCCAGAGAAACAAACCATTTACAATCAGAAATACACCTACTACTATATATCCGGTTATAGAACTGAAAAAACCTGAAATTTCTTTTAAATATAAACTTCTCATGTGTTTTTATAAGCGCTTTACTATGCAAGCCATTCACATAACGAGTCTAAAAATACATTATTTTTTTCAGTGCAGAAATTGTAATATTGTCCGGAAATAGTTTATACCAATAAAAATAGTATTTCTTAATGTGTAATGCTGAAGAAAAAAAACTCAGATTCAGGACAGTAATCGTTGGATTTATTTTCTTTTTTATAAGTTTTT
>JAFGQO010000166.1 GCA_016935615.1 Bacteroidales bacterium | reverse complement strand
ATGAGAAGCAGATACTTATTATTGTTTGTACTGTTCGCATCGAAATTCATTTGGGCTCAGAATTACAATCCAACTGAAAGATTTACAATAAATAAAGGTTTGTCGTATAACGAAATAACATGTCTGTATTCTGATAAAAAAGGTTTTCTCTGGTTAGGCACAACAGATGGACTGAATCGATTTGATGGGTATAATTTTGTTCAGTATAAAGCTGAATTACACAATCCCTTTTCAATACCTAATGATTGCATTTATAAAATTGCCGGAGACCATCATGAAAACATTTGGTGTGCTACGGAAGGAGGTATTTTTAAATTGAATTTGTCTGACAATACCTTTACATCATTTTCTCAATATTCAGATACGCTTTTATATCCTGATTTTTTGCCTGTATATGATTTCTATATTGATACCATCAACAACAATATTTTCTTCCTGAGCAAGAGTTATTTTGGGAAATTAGATCTTGCTTCGGGATATATTGAAAGAAAATCTTTTGACCGGAACATCGCAAATGGGGAATTTAATAAAGACTATCATCTGAATGCTAAAAATGATGAATTGTTATTGACAAACAGCAAAGGGATCTATCATTATGATATTGAAAATGATTCTATATCAGTACAATTTGAAGAACAGTTTGACAGGCTGAATAATGAGGGTGGAATTCGTGGAATTCAATATGGATTGAATCAGGAGATCTGGATTTATACTCCAATAAGTGTTTGGCTCTTTAAAGATAATCAGGAGTTCACAAAACGATTCTCTTTGAGTGAAATAATCAGTAATGAAAAGAATATTCTTGCCTTCAGACAAAAAAGCGATACGACGTTTGAGTTGTTCACATCACAAGGTGTTCTTCTTTATGATTATAAGCACAATTCTATTCTTTCATCTGTAGAATTCAACTTTCCTTTTGCTTCAAAAGGTCAGGTATCTTCATGCATTTTTGACAGATCAGGCATATACTGGGTAGGCACAACAAATGGATTGTTCAAATACAATCACCACAGAAATACTATAAAACATTATGATTTATCAGACTATTTTAATGGATCTGAAACAGACGATATTTCCTCAGCTGTTTTTGATAGAAATGGCAAATTATGGCTTGGCTTAAATTCAGGGAAAATACTGGTGCTGGATATTCAGGAAAGAAATCCTCAAAAAGCGGTCTTAATAAGATTAAACAATAACTCCAGAATACACACATTGAAAAAGAACAAAACCGGGAATATATTTGTATGTTCAGATGAAGGATTGACAGAATATATTGTGCCTGAGAATAACCAGTATTCTTTCGGCACATTGAGATCGAAAACTTTCCCTGTAGATGATGTTGTATATTGTATTGGTGAAGAAGATGAAACTTCCTGGATATCAGTTGAGAATGAGATAATAATTCTGAAAAAAAACAGAACCGAAGATTCTGATGAGAATGGGTTGTCAGAGATCATTCTTCCTGATCCGAGTTTTGAAATTACTATAACACCCGGGTTTGTATATTTTTTACAGACGCATCAGATAGTACAATTCGATCAGAAGGACAAACTGATTCAGAGAGTATTCCTGCCTGACTCGGGAATGAGTTTTTATACCTCGATCAATACCATATTGTCTTTGAATGATAAGGAGATTTTGGTTGGAACTTCTGATGGGCTTTACAAATACAGTCCAATAACACATGAATTATCATTGGTTACGATCAACTCTTTGTCAATTACCAGCTCTGTTAATTCTCTTATTCAGGATAACAACGGAAAGATCTGGATAGCTTCAGTTGGTGATTTGATAAGTATAGATTTTGAACAGAGTCAGGTTCATTTTCTTGGAGCTCAGGATGGCTTGAATTTAGGAGTCTTTTCCACAAGAGGAGTAGCTAAAGATCCGGCCGGGAAGTTATTGTTTTTCGGCAATAATGAATTTATCGCCTTCCATCCGGATTCCATTACCGGTACGCAGAAAAGGCCAAATGTTATCATACCTTATGCAATACTTTCAGGTAAAGACAAGTACGATGTAAGATATCTTTTGAGATCAGATTCCCTTGTTGTTGAACCGGGCTATCATAATCTCAGAATATATTTTTCAGCACTTAACTTTTGGAATCCGCCAAGAAATCAATACAAATACTCATTTGAGAGAGTGAATAAAAACGAAAACTGGAAATCTTTGGGAAGCAGAAACTACATTGATCTATATGGGATCAAAGCCGGTATTTATTCTCTCAAAATAATGGGTTCAAGCAGCAATGGCATTTGGAGTTCAAATTCGAGGGATTTAATAATTCAAATCAAAGCACCTTTCTGGCAATCAAGAATAGCAATTTTATTCTATTTGATAGCATTGATCGCTCTTTTTTATTTTTCAGTATATTTTAAAACAAGGCAGCTAAGAAAAATTAATAAAGAATATAAAGAAAGAGAACTTATCGGGAAAAAGATTGAACTACAGAAGGAAGAACTGACCATTAAAAACAAGAATATTACAGATAGCATTAATTACGCCAAGAGGATACAAATGGCATTAATGCCTTCGCAAAGGCTATTTAGCAAATTATTTCCCGATTCCTTTATTCTTCATATTCCAAAAGATATTGTAAGTGGGGATTTCTATTGGATTAATGAAGTTGGTGAAAGGATCTATTTTGCTGCGGTTGATTGCACCGGACATGGTGTGCCGGGTGCTTTCATGTCGGTTATTGGATTCGAGTTGTTCCGGCGTATTACTGAAACAGAGAGAAAGAAACAACCCTCAGAAATTTTAAATAGCTTAAACAGAGGATTTGAAACGGTGTTTAGTGATGTTAACAATGTTATTCTACGCGATGGAATGGACGTAGCATTTTGTGCTATTGATCATGAAATGAAAGTTCTGGAATTTGCCGGAGCATTTAATCCACTGTATCTTGTTCGCGATAATACGATTACGGAAATAAAAGGAGATCGATTTTCTGTAGGATTAAATGATGAGGATACAAACGGCAAGTCTTTCAATAATCATGTTATTCCACTTCTTGAAAGAGATGTAATCTATATTTTTACAGATGGATTTGCCGATCAGTTTGGCGGACCGGAAGGCAAAAAGTACAAATACAGACGATTCAGGCATCTTCTGCTTGCATTACATCAGTTGCCAATGAGCCGCCAGGGAGAATTTCTTAAAAGAAGTATACTCGACTGGAAAGGATCACTTGATCAGGTAGATGACATTCTCGTGGTTGGAATCAGGATAGGCAAATCGTATCCTTCAAAATAATTCAGGATGATTTACTGACAGATTCGCTGGATAACAGATTACGCATTTTCTGCAATAAAATCTCAACTTCAAAGGGTTTTGAAATATATTCATTCATGCCGGCAGCAAGGCATGATTCTTTATCGCCCGACAAGGCATTTGCAGTAATAGCAATGATGGGAGTATGTGTATTTGTGCTTGATTCAAGTTCACGGATTTTTTTTGTTGCTAATATACCATTCATTACCGGCATTTGAATATCCATTAATATAAGATCATATTTTGTTGTTCCAAACTTGTCCAAAGCTTCTTTCCCATTATTAGCAACTTCAATATTTCTAACTTTGTTTTTCAGGCTAAGCAAAACGATTTTCTGATTGATAGAGTTATCTTCAACAAGAAGAATATTGGCATCTTCAAGCTTCCGACTAATTTGTGTTTGAATCAGCTGATCAGTTTCCGGCTCTTTGGATTTTATTTTGATTTTGTCATTGTGCAAAAGGAAAGCAAGAGCAATAATTGTACTATTCTTTTTTGTAAGGACTTCAAAATTACCATGGTAATGATGAACTATTTTTCTGGCAATACTGAAATTAAGATAATGCTTCTGCAAATCCATCCTGGTTTGAATAGGAGCAGAGAATGAAACGAGGTAATTATCATTATCGTCTTTCTTCAGTTTGAGAGCCGGGCAAATTATTTCAAATTCCAGTTTGCTGTATTCATTATTTTCCGTAGTAACGTTAACCTGTATTTCAATTTTTGGTTTTTCCTTAAATTCGACTTTCAGCAAATTTTCAAAAAGATTAAGTATTAATTGTTTGATTCTTATAGGATTACCAATATAATTTGCACTTGGAGAATTAATAT
>JAFGQO010000165.1 GCA_016935615.1 Bacteroidales bacterium | reverse complement strand
ATGTTGTATGTGGACCAGAAGTTAAAAATATTCTTGTATTATTAAGCATCTGATCAAAGGGCTTACTAAAATCATCAAATGAGCAATCATTAAACTCATTGGCAATACGTTCTTCTGTATCCCAGCCAAATATACCTTGAGGGTATGAGCGAATCAGCAATTTATCACGTTTTTGGAAATGCTTGAGAAAAACCATAATCTGTTCAATCGTCTCAAACAAATTGTTCGAAGCTAATGGGAGAAAGTGTAATCTATAAACATAGCGCGGCATTTCATTTATGGTAAACAATATCTTGTCTGACAAAAAATTGTTTGATGATTTGTTTAAATGAAATTTAGGAACTGCTAATGGCTTTGTGCATTCATTTTTTTTCCAACCTGATGTATAAAATATATCTGTGACACTTTTCTCATATTCTTCAATTGTATTTATAAAATCAACTCCATACCCACCGCCATGTTGACCATCAAGAATTTTAATTGTTTTGTACTGTTCCGCCACATAAAATTTAAATATATAATCCCCATGCAATGCGTTTGCAGTATAAAATGCCCTAGACTTATGTATTGGCAGATTTTCAACGGCATTTCTGAATGAAGCAAAACCTTCCATAAAAAGAATCGGCATGTTAGAAAGCAATATCTTGGAAAGGACCGATTCAAATTCATCGTCATTCAAACTTAATTTTTGTTTTCGTATTTTTTGGTCAATTTTGAAACTAATATTTATCTTGTATCTCATATCATCGAAAATGCATCGAAACCGACTTTTGAATAATATCTTCAAAGATTTTTCCATGATATTATAACTAAAATAAGGGGCGGTTATGGTAATGGTTTTTTCATGAAGGAATGTTGATATTAACGATGATATCCTGGAAAATGTGCCAAAAAACCTTGATCTGTTGGAAAGATCAAAATTAAGCTGATAATGCAATAATTGTTCAATAGGCTTTGAAAGTTTTTTTCTCTCAAAAGCATAGCCCATTGTTGTCATTATATGCGAATATAACTGTAATGCGTATCTATCGGCACAAAGATGGTGTACATAATCATTATATTCAACAGGGATATAATATTGTTCCTCATCCAATAGCCATGTTTGAGCATCAGGATATTTCTCAAACGTTTTTTTGAGCGTGAGATATTTGTCATATAGCTGTTGGATAAATAGAAAAAGCCAATTGCCAAGGATGATGCGGTAATAGTGTACGTCCTTTTCTATGCCGTGATAGATATTAAGTGTGTGTGTAAGTTCAATCAAAAATTTTTCATAGATTTCATCGCAATACCCAATTCCGTTTGCGGTGATATCCGTATCTTTCCAGACAAAAGGAACATCTTCATAGTTGAGTGATATCCACTCATTTTTTCTGCTATAAAGTTTACACCATTCACCAAGGAATATAATTTTTTGATTTTTATTCCAAAATTCCTCTAAGGCTGTAGTTGCCAAAAATAATTCGTTATTCATAATCACCTACTTTTACTTGCCCACTTCCTGTTTCCGATTAACATAATTCTCTATCCATATTTCCCGATCTCCCACCATGGCTCGCTCATCCGGCACAGTTTTTCTTGGATAGTAGCATGCTCTGCAAACATGCATAGTTTTAAAACCATCAGGCTGATTATGAATTTCACGAATTTCGTTTAGTTTTTTACTGTGCCATATTTCATGAACTGTCTGAGCATTAGCATCTCCAAGTATAACTTCCCTATACTCATCATTTGAGCATAACTTTACCATTCCATCAGAACTAATCACCAATCGTTGGTAAAGCTGCGAACATAAAAAATTTTTCTCATAAACTATATCCATGTCTTTATGCAGATAATCAATTAAAGGGTTATAAGCCACAAGATCAACCAATGGAGAAATAGTATCATAATATTTGGTAGGATTAGGACGAATTGAAGGCCACACACCCTGTACTTTAATAACCGGTTTCAGTAATCCACGTTTTTCTTTATACGATTTAATCATTTTTAATGTGTTGAGCGTATCTTTAAACTTAAGTGGTTTACGAATGCTCTCATATGTTTCATCCAAACCGTCTATAGATATTGTAATCCAGTCTACACCAGCAACTACAAGTTGAGCGAAGTATTCCTCTGTGAGTAGGCTACCGTTTGTCAAAAAAGATATTTCTTTAATTCCTTTACTCTTTGCATAGGAAATTGCATCGGCTAATTGTTTATGAAGGGTAGGCTCTCCAACCAAACTTAAACGAATCGCAAATACATTGCCAGCCACTTCATCAATAACCTTCCTTAATAGTCCCATATCCAAAAACTGCTTTTTTATTCTTTTTTGAAATTCCTCGCTAACTGTAGGACACATTGGACAGTGCAGATTACATACTGATGACATTTCCAAATCGACAAGCAATGGATAATCCCGAATTTTTCTCTGCTTAGGGAGCACTTCCCAAAGCCTGCGGTACTCTTTATATTCTTCCTCCCAGCCAAAGCTCATTTTCATTTGAAACTCATCATGCCTTTCTAGGGTATCCAGTTCAAAATGACCTTTATTGATGGGAATATATTTTTCATCAACCATGCTTACCTCTTTTTCGCTAAAATGTGAATTAATTCACGATTTCCATAACGGAAATCTTTCTCAATACAAGAATACTGTATATCAAACCGCTTTCCGACATATTGTTCTAACGCACATGCATCTGGAAATATATCGGAGCCATAGAATCTCTTTTTTTCAGGGAATTGTTGGGAAATATAAATATATTTTCTGGTCATGTGTTCAAGATTCATCCAGAAAATATCCAATTTTTCCAATATATACCATAGACATTCTTTTATCATGACAATATCAAACTGTTGCTCAAAACGCTGCAAGTATTCCTTCCTGTCTGTTGGCGAGTGTAAAAGTACCATTCTTTATAATATCAAAAACCTCAAAATTGATATTCAGAAACATGGTTTGTGCTTTTTCCACATCTGTTGCAGAAATATCAAAACCAGTCACGTCAATATTTACAAGTTCTCTGTTGATTCTGTCTGCTACATATCCCATGCCGCAACCAATTTCACAAATCATTTGAAAATCTTCTTGTTTTTGAAAATGTTTGAGAATTATCAGATCAATATCAGTAAAAATTCCGTTTGCTGTCTCATCCTGAGGCCACGGAATATCCGAAGAGTTTTGATACATACCTTCAAACTTGCCGATAAAATTACCGTTTTTGATAACATAATAGTGATAGTCTTTTCCTTCACTCATTTTTATTTGTCCCTTTGCTCATATGATAATAAGATCGCAAATCCCCTCCAAAACTGAGCTTAAACCATCCCCGTTGAGGACTGTTAACTCCTTCCAAATCAACTTCTTTTATTCCGGCTTTGCTCAAGGCATGAAAAGCATCCCAAAGCACAGCTGAACCCGTATGTTCATCTCGCAACTGTGGATCATTAGCGCCAAAAAGATAATATGCCCGCTTGCTGTCAAAACAAAAAAAAGCCATGCTGCCTACATTTCCATTGGCAGTAGTCGAAACAAACATTTTACCCATATTTTTCAAATATAAACTTGAGATCAAATTCTTCATCTGATCTAACACTTTCTGCTCAACAGATTCTCCCTGCCTGTTCATAGTCATAGCATAAAATTCAACAAACATATCGGCGTCAAATCTTTCTTCGGTAATAACTCCTTTTTTGATTGCATAGCGTACTTCCTGCCGCCTTGCCGCTGAAAATTGCGAGAATAGCGCAACGTCTTCAGGTTTTTGTGCTCGTGCAAAATCCAAAATGTCTATGTGGCTTGTATAACGGATATCCGGCACATATTTTGGACCATCTGTGCCATAATTATACCATAGGAATGAACGAATATCGGTAATGGATGGATGCAGGCTAAAGCACACGTTTTGATATATTTCGGCCAGTTCAGTTGCTATATATCCAGATATTTTGAACTGTTCAGAATGTATTTGCGCTCTGTTTTGGTTATAAGTGGGTGGTGCATACATAAGCCCATTATATATAACAAAATCATGAAGCACTGCCGATTTTCCGTCATCGCTTTCCATAATAGCAACTGCTGCGCGAATTTCCTGTTTTTTGCAACAATAATACACAGCATGTTTTTGAACTATATTTTTTAGATAGTCTGACAAAGAAAAAACCGTGCCGTTTGGTGACGACTCAACAAATTCATCCCATGATGAGTTCAATTCAGTCTTTTCAAGTCTATATTGCCTGCTCATCATGCTGCTCCTGATAAAACTTTATTATTTCCCGAGTTATGTCTTGTAAGTATAGATCATCTATTTCATGATTGACCCAAATATTTAAGATATGATCTCCAACCCAATCACTAATCGGAGTGGTAATTTCATTGTCACTGCGCAAATCGCAAAAAATGTCAACTGAAGGCTGCCAGCTGCTTACCTTATATTTCTTCTTCAAAAGATACTTTAGTAAATCGTTTCTGTTGTTTACAAATATATTAAATCTCCAGATAACTGAACCTTCAAGAGGCACAAAAACATCGATTTGCTTTCTTGCCCCCTCAAATAATTTCACAAGCTTATGGGCATTTAGTTTACGCATTGATATATTATCTGCAAGTCGATTTAATTGTATTAGAATGGCTTCTTCATAAAAAGAGGAAAATCTGTATAAATAACTATCTTTATATTGTGTAGATTTTGTTAGAAACTGACTGCATTGATCATATTGTCTATTAACATAATAATTATTATACAGCCCGGTATGAAAACTGGATAATTGTTCAATCGTATCTTGTTTTGAATTGGATAATTGACCTAATTCTTTGTCAATCGACATAAACTCCTTGTAGAGGCGTTGATCATTCGTCAATAGTGCTCCACCGTGTCCAGCATCGATAATCTTGCCTGCTCCAAAACTTAACAGGGAAATATCCCCAACACTTCCTATGGCTTTATCATTAAATTTTGCACCTTGTGCGACTGCGCAATCTTCGATAAGCGGAAACCCATGTTTTTGGCAACATTCAGCAATTGATTCTATATTGCAAATGCTGCCATATGAATGAACAGCTATAACCGCGCTGATTAATTCTGAATACTTTTCTATTTCAGCAACTGACAAGCCAAGAGTTTCACGTTCAATATCAAGAAAATATGGGAAATTTCCGGAATAAATAATTCCGAGCGGAACATTGAAGCACACATTATTGGGAATTCCTATATATTTGTTTTTCAGGCCCAATGCCTTGAGGGCAATATAAATAGCAGATGTTCCACTGCCAGTCATATATGCATACTTTCTGGCATGAATTTGACACAACTTCTTTTCTAGCTCCGTCATATTCCGACAATAACTCCTTTATCTTCTAATTCATGCGAAATAGAATACAGGCTTTCAATGTCCGTATTCAACTTTTCTGAAATTTCAAACATATCAGTTTTCCCGTCGCAGTAAAACAAAAACCATAAAATCTTTTCGAGATCATTTATCTTTGGATTTCCAGGTAACAAACTGCCGCCAGCCTTTGGATACAATCCATGTTTGGAAAGCATGGCTTCGCATGAATACTGGGTTTTATATATAATATTCTTATCTAACTTGCTGATTGTTTCCAGATACAACATTAAGGAATCGTTTATTTTCGCAGCTTTAACAAAATTCAAATCATCCAAAGATGTATGATAGTAATCATATTCATAGTACCTGTCTTTACAGATCGTAGCCATATTTATCCGAAAACCAGGCGAGGAATACTGGCGCTCATCGCTTCCATGAATATCAAAAGGATAAGTAATATAATCTTTGTTGTTTTCCTTAAATGTCTGCTCAATTATTCTGTTAATGAAATGATCTTTATCAAAACTCTGCTTGTAGCCAAATTGACCAGGACCTCCGACCGTTGTCACTACAAAACCACAGTCAATTTTTTTTATTGCCTTTTCATTATTTGCACAATAGGCAATGGCCCCGATTGTTTCTGGCACAAAAATAATGCGATAACTAAAGTTTTGTTTTTTCTTAAGCAACTCTTTGGCCAGAAATGCGGTCATTACAACGCCACTCAAATTATCGTTGGCCATAGACGGATGGCATATGTAGGTAGAAATAAGATATTCTTTGCTGCTTTTGCCCTGGATCAGAAGTTCGCCAATACTCAATGAACCGTTAGTCAGGCTGGAATCAACATGGACCTCGTATTCCTCATTTTCATGAAAAAGCATTAAGTCATTATAACTGACACAGAATCCCCATGTTTCTTCATAATATGTTGTACGATAGGGAATGGCTTCGGGTAACTCCTCACGATAATGGAGATGTTTTTTTAATTCTGAAAACATTAATTTCGTATGCACCGGAACACTGTAACTTACCAGATGAAGATTGTTCTTTTTAAAATCAACGATCTTCTCCCCCTTGGAATTTTTTATCCACGCATCTTTAACATTCCACTCTTTGGGAATCACCCAGTCATATACATGTTGACCGCTTGAATACTCTTTGATTTCCAGCGGGACAATTTCCTGTAGTATCCTCAAAGTTTCACGATTGCCCCAACCGGTAATACTGCGGGTAATCGGGAAAATACGGTAAAGGTAATGGTCTATTTGTGTAATACAATCTTGCATTATGGAGTTTTGGTTGCCAGATGATTCCATTGTAATACCACATCTTCATCCATATTCACAATTGTTCTTTTTCCAATAACTTCATCAATAAATCGGGGGCTGATCCCGTGCCCAGGACGTTTCCATGTAAGGTCTTTGTATTCTACAATTTTCCCTTTTGGAATATTTCGTTTTGCAACAAGACTGCGGCGAGCGTTTTTTCTTGCTTGTTCTTCAATCGGCAAAGCCGTCACTTTGAAATTGCCGAGCAGACTCAAAGACCTTTTAATATTTTGCTTAAATAGTTTAAGATCATTTTTGTCCATAGCATGATAGTGATCATTGCCAGGCAGTGTTTTGTCGTGGGTAAAGTGCTTTTCCAGTATAACAGCTCCCAACAAAAAAGCCGTCTCCAGTGTTTTCATATCTTTTGGCAGAGTGTGGTCAGAATAACCTATCAGCTTATCGGGAAATTTTTGTTGTAATCCAGTTATCATTCCAAGGTTGGCATTTTCATCCAACGTAGGATAATTTAGAACACAATGCAATAAAGCTACCGGAACATCATAGTCATCAATCCACTCTACAGCCTCCTGTATTTCGTGCAGATATGAGGCTCCGGTAGATAGTATAATTGGTTTGCCAAATTGACAGATATATTCAATAAAAGGTTTGTTTGTAATATCAGATGACGATATCTTGAATACATCCACCATGTCATTTAAAAATTTTGCAGATTCTACGTCAAATGGTGTGCTCAAAAATTCTATTCCCACCTTATCGCAGTGTTTTTTAAGCTCTTCATAGTCGGATTTCTGGAATGTGTCATATTTTTGAAACAGCTCAAACTGACTTTTTGTTGGTTCTTTTGTAATGTCCCAATATGCAGGAGAATTTTTAGAAGCAATGGATTCAGCTTTATAGGTCTGAAACTTGATAGCATCGGCTCCACCCTCACAAGCTTCGTCGATAAGACGTTTTGCCAGATCCATATTGCCTTCGTGATTAACACCAGCCTCAGCAATGATATATGGATTAGCGATCCTGCTATCATATGGATTTATGATTTTAAATAATTCTAGTATTTTCATAGGACACACACTACATTGATTTTATTGTCTGGAATTGTCAAATACTTTGCATTTAATTACTTCCAAAATTCTACCCTAATATTTTCACCAGTTCTTCTGCAGATGCATCAATTTCAAAATTTTTTAGACATAACCGACGATAGTCCTCAAAGGTGTCAATATCAAGCTTCAACTCAGGACGAGCAATTCGCTTATTTACAGGATCAAATGTTTTTATGGAAAAGCAATCCGAATAATCAGTGATATAAGATAAACAATGTTCTCTGTGTTTTTGTTCAACCACATTTTTTTCAAGATATTCCAAAAGATCAAAGGAAATGATTTCCGCCCCCAACCCATCGGGATAAGTATTACCCACTGGGATATGATTATAAGCGTAGTCACAGGGATTGTCGAAATAAAATTTGATTAGATTATCAATCTCTTCGCCGGAAATTAAAGGGTTATCTGCACATACACGTACAATATGAGTAGCTTTTTTTAGCTTAGCAGCTTCATAAAAACGTGCTAGAACATCCTCTTCATTTCCCCTATATACATCAACCTCCAGCAAACGAAGGTATTTTTCCAAAATGTCGTTTTCAGATGACAGGGGGATGGCTGCAACAATACCATCTAATTTTTGCGAACTTTTCACTCTTTTCAAAACCCATTCAATAATTGGATGTCCATGTAAAGATAGCATCATTTTATAAGGAAGCCTTGCTGACCCCATGCGAGCCTGAATGATTGCAACTATGTTCGTCATATCTACTATAT
>JAFGQO010000164.1 GCA_016935615.1 Bacteroidales bacterium | reverse complement strand
CTTTTTGCTGCATCCAACACTGATCCGTATGATACTACACGTATTTTCCATGCCATGGATCGCGCACGCAATGGCGAGGATATCACCATTGTAACAATTGGCGGGTCAATAACTGCCGGAACTGCAGCCTCAACCATAGACAATCGCTGGACAAACATTATAACCGAATGGTGGCAAAGCACTTTTCCTGAAAGTACTGTAATCCTTAAAAATATGGGTATCGGTGGTACAGGCTCCGATATAGGAACGCATCGCATGCAGGAAGATGTTTTGGATTTCGATCCCGATTTTATCGTTGTTGAATTTGCCGTGAACGATGGTTCACCCAATGTACAGTCTGAGAAAATGATGGAAGGGCTGATCAGGCAGGCGCTTGAAGATGAAAACCTGCCGGGCGTTATGATGCTTCTGCTCATGCAGCAGTCGGGAGCTACGGCACAGGCAAGTCACAAGCTTGTAGGCAATTATTATGACGTACCCATGGTAAGCTTTGCCGATTCAATTCAAGTGCGTGTTGACAGGGATGGCATATTATTAAGCGATGTATTTAACGATCCTGTGCATCCGAATGACCTGGGGATGCAATATATAGCCGACTTTATTATTGAAGAACTCACCCTGATATACAATGCACTTCCAACGGAAGGTGAAGTTCCTGATATACCGGCTACGATACCGGATGTTCGATTAACCGACACCTATGCGCATTGTTATATGTATACAGTGAACTCCCTTGTACCTTTGACAAACGACGGATGGTATGTGGATGGCAACAAGTGGAAAGCCGAAGAAGAAGACAACGAAATAAGCTTTACAGTAGATGGAAATGCAATTTCCATACTTTACACACGACACAATACTGACAATCGAGGACAGGTGGATATATGGGTAGATGAAATGGCACCCAAAACGCTTGACGCATACTGGACTGAAACCTGGGGCCCCGGTATTGTATTCGGATTGATTGAGGAAGATCTTCCGGATGGGGAACATACTCTCCATATCCGTGTAAACGGCAACAATACAGGAGGCGGAACTGAGCACTACTTTGAGATATTGAATGTGAATAAAGCAGGGAACTGGGAAGGCATTGCGCCAATCAGTAATGCAGGTGCCAATGCAAAGACTGTTATAGGCAATGCTGTTGTCCTTGACGGTTCTGAAAGTTTTGACCCTGACAATGAAACGATAGATAGTTATAGCTGGTCTGTTGTTTCCGCACCGGCCGGAAATACCGATGATATTGATGACCCCGGCCTGGCTGTTACAAGTATAACACCAAACACAGCCGGCTTATATACTATAGGACTGGTTGTAAGTGACGGGATTTATTCAAGTGTTCAGGATACAAAAACCATAAATGTAAAAGCAACCAACTCTGCTCCTGTTGCCATTGCCGGAAATGATACAACCATGACTACAGGAAAATATCATTTTCTCAATGGACTGAATTCATACGACCCTGATGGTGATGGGATCCTTTATTCCTGGAGCATAATCTCACAACCTGTGGGTGAAGATCCCAAATTTTATCTTACCGACACTCCCGAACCAAGGATATTTTTTAATGAAACCGGTGAATACGTCGTAGAACTGGAGGTAAACGACAGCATTGTTTCCAATGCTGACCAGATCACTATTACCGCCGTAATACTTACTGCAATAAACAACGTAAATAACCCAGATTATAAGTTTGTATGTTCTCCCAATCCGGTCACCAATGCAATTGCAATATCCTATTTCCTGCCATTGCAGCAGCAGGTAACAATTGCCTTGCATGCACTGGATGGACGACAACTGGTAAAAGTGTATAATGAAAATCAGCAGCAGGGAGAACACTCATTTGAAATCAATCTTTCAGATTATTCGTTACCAAATGGTATATATCTTCTCAGGCTAAATACAGACTATGGAAGTAATACCTCAAAAATAGTTATACTGTAAGATGTAATCCGTCGTATCCTATTTTAACTCCTGCCGGTAATTTGTTTTCTTCCTCGGCATGGAGTCCAAAACGATGACTTAAATGAGTCAGGTAGGTCTGCCTGGGTTTTACTTCCTGAATATATGCCAGCGCTTCTTCCAGGTTCATATGAGAGATGTGTTCTTCCTTCCTTAAACATGTAAGGATAAGTAACTTGAGTCCGGCAAGCTTTACTTTTTCCTTTTCCGGAACAGTTTTAACATCCGTCAGATAAACACAATCATTGATGCGAAATCCAAATATAGGCAACTTGTGATGATAAGCTCTTATCGGGATGATTCTCACTCCTTCAATAAAAAACTCCTTGTTTTCAATCAACCGCATATTGATCTGTGGTATTCCCGGATATTTGTTTTCAGCAAAAATATAGGCAAATTCTCTTTTCAATGATTTCTGAACACGTTCTTCGGCATACACTTCAATGTGTTTGTTATATTTGAAATTAAACGGGCGTATATCATCCAGGCCTGCCACATGATCTTTATGCTCATGTGTGAAAAGTACGGCTGTAATATCGTTTACTTCAGACCTAAGCATCTGTTGCCTGAAATCAGGACCAGTATCTATAATAAAAGTCTTCCCTTCCGTTTCAACCAGAACAGATGATCGTAATCGTTTGTCTCTTGGATCGGCAGATTTGCAAACTTTACAATCACAACCAATGATTGGCACACCCTGCGAAGTACCTGTACCCAGAAATGTTATTTTTGTCTGTACACTCATCGCAAACAAAGGTATTCATTTCAGGCTTATCAATACCATGGAATAGTTTTCATCGCAAATCGCATATATTTGACAAAAATTCAACTTACTATGAAAGGCAGACTTTTTCTGATCCCCTCCTCTCTAAGCGACTCTCCTGTTGATCAGGTTATCCCGGCATATAACAAGAAAGTAGTTTCCAACATAAAACATTATATTGTTGAAAATGAAAGAACTGCACGGCGTATGCTGATCAAACTTGGTATTACTACTCCGATTGATGAACTTAAATTCCACACATTGAATAAACATACCACCAATGAAGATATTCCTGCCTTTTTAAACATAGCAGAAACAGCAGATTTGGGCCTTCTTTCTGAAGCGGGTACTCCCGCAGTAGCAGATCCTGGAAGTGAAATCATAGCCCTCGCACACAAAAGAAATATTAAGGTGATTCCGTTGGTTGGACCATCATCAATTTTACTGGCAATGATGGCATCGGGATTAAATGGTCAGAATTTTGCTTTCATTGGATATTTACCCATAAAAAATCCGGCGAGGACAAAGAAGATCAAAGAAGTTGAAAAAAGATCACAAACTGAAAACCAGTCTCAGATCATCATTGAAACTCCTTACCGCAACAATCAACTCCTGCATGATCTTATCACCACCTGCAGCAATTCCACTTATTTATGCCTGGCCATTGATATTACAGGCAAAAACGAATTTATTCAGACACACAGGATCGAATACTGGCGCACACACAAACCTGAAATGAACAAGATACCTGCCATTTTTATCATCCATAAAAAAGTTTAATTTCCATTAACAAAAAAGAGGCTGTCTCAAAAGGTAAATATTTTAATATAGCCACAAAGTCCCGAAGCCTCAAAGAATTCACAAAACTCTGATAT
>JAFGQO010000163.1 GCA_016935615.1 Bacteroidales bacterium | reverse complement strand
GGATTCGAACCCCCGGTACCTTGCGGTACAACGGTTTTCAAGACCGCCGCATTCGACCACTCTGCCATTCCTCCGGGCGCGAAAATATAACTTTTTTTAATACGAAGACCAGATCAAATGAAAAAATCCGTTTCCACTCCTGAAATCTTCAAAAAGAGCAAGAAAACAGAACAAAAAGTAATTTTTTTTATCAACATTATGCTAACTATAAAGCATTCAATATTTTACATCTTTTGCAAATTCCAGCTAATCTGTAAGTTACTGAATGACTGCTATTTGTTATCTTATCTGTTGCCAAATTTCCAAAGATACGATGATTTGATCCTGAATAATATTAACATCAAAAAATTAAAAAAAAGCCTGAAAGGTTGATTTGTAGCGGTAAATTTTGATCTCTAAATTTGCTAAACTTGACAAATAGTCTATATTTGTATATACATTTACTACTGTGAAAATATTTACTAACCCTAAATTATTTTATCATGAACAAAGCACAATTAATTGATGCAATCGCTAGTAGCGCTGGTCTAACTAAAGCTGATGCCAAGAAAGCTCTTGATGCTTTTATAGGTTCTACTTCAAAGGCTCTTAAAAAAGGTGATCGTGTAGCTCTGGTAGGATTTGGTTCTTTTTCTGTGGCAAAAAGAAGTGCACGTACAGGAAGAAATCCACAGACTGGTAAAGAAATCACTATTCCTGCAAAAAAGGTAGTTAAATTCAAAGCTGGTAGCGAATTAGCTGATGCTGTTCAATAATAATGGAAAAAATTACCATGTAAGGGAGCAATATGTGCTCCCTTTTTTTATGTCTTAAATAATTATTCCTGATAACATGATAACTGATATAATAAAACTACTGGAGAGTTTTATAACAGAAGAGAGAAAAAAAATGCTCTCATCAGTTCTTAAGGAAAGAACCAGATATATTACGGTAGTTCTGGAAGATATATTTCAACCTCATAACGCCAGTGCAGTGCTCAGAACATGCGATTGTTTCGGTATTCAGGATATTCATATTATTGAAAACAAAAACAAATACAACATCAATCCTGATGTTACAATGGGTTCGGACAAATGGTTGAATATTAAGAAATACAATGCTTTGCCTAACAATTCATCAGCCGCAATCAATTCATTGAGGAATGCCGGATACAGAATTATTGCTACAACACCCTCAGGAAAACATACTTCTCTGGAAGAATTTGACCTGACAAAAGGTAAAGTAGCTCTTTTCTTTGGTACAGAACTCAATGGATTGTCCGATTTTGTTTTAAAAGAAGCGGATGAACGCCTTTTCATTCCTATGCATGGATTTACTGAAAGTTTTAATATTTCTGTCTCGGCTGCGATAATTTTATATTGCCTTACCCTCCGGCTGCGGAATTCATCCATGCCATGGAAACTTACCCGGAATGAAAGCCTTGAAGTGAAATTCAATTGGTTAAAAAGATCTGTACGAAATTCCGGAAATATTGTAAAGAAATATTATTCTGAGCAATAACTCAATTAATTTGTTTTTCTTATTTATGACAAAAGAATCGAAACAAATGGTATCTGTTTTTTTTTTATATATTTGACTTAGTTATTGATGAATATCTATATACCTTTGATGAAAACTATTGACTATGAATTGTATAATTATAGATGATGATCAGATGTCACGCAGAGTAATTGAAGAGTTCGTAGAACGAACGGATCAATTGCACCTGTTAAGTTCATACGAAAACGCTGTTGACGCAATAAATGCTTTCAGTACCGGTGAAGATATAGATTTGATATTCCTCGATATTGAAATGCCTGAAATGAGTGGTATCGATTTTCTTGAAACGCTTCAAAATCCTCCTCAAATTATCATCGTCTCCTCCAAAGAAAAATACGCTCTCGACGCCTTTAACTATGATGTCACCGATTATCTTTTGAAGCCTGTGAACTATAGCAGGTTCTTTAAAGCAGTAAATAAAGCGGGCGAACGATTCAAAAACAAAGTAGATCCAAGGGAAGATGAAATTTTTATCAAGAAAAACTCAGCACTTGTCCGATTAAAATACAAAGATATTCTATGGGTTGAAGCACTGGAAAATTATGTGATTTTTAACACCTTTGAAGATAAATATACCATTCACTTTACAATGAAAGCCATTGAGCAAAAGCTTCCTTCAGGTATTTTTACGCGCGTTCATCGTTCATATATTGTTAATATCAGCTCAATAAATTTTATAGAAGACAATGCCATTGTTATCAAAACAAAAGATGGCGGGAAAACTATTCCCATTGGTAAATCCTACAAAGATAAATTGATGGGAGACATTAACCTGATGGTAAAATAATTCTTTCCGTTTTCTGTTTTATCTATTAAAATCTCCTCAATTTCTAAGCTATGTTCCATACGTGCATTGTGTTGACATTGTTTATTATTCTGCAACCCGTTACACTTTTCGGCCAGGATAGTCTTTCGTTAAATCAATGCGAAGAAAAACTTACAGTATTATACAATTCAATTCTCAATGAAAATCCTTATAACAGAGAAAATATAAGCAGAGCCTTTTATAATGAATTTTACACGATGCTTGAAGTAGAAGGCTCTTTTGCTCATCCGTTCAGTAAACTTGAAAACATTGGTAAAATCTATTCGGTGGATAAAAGGATCAGGATCTATACCTGGAACATTCCGTATGCCATGGATAAAAATTTTTATTATGGAATTGTACAGTATTATTCAAAATTCCATGAAAAATACATTGCAGTAAAACTTAATGATTCATTAACTTATTTTGAAAATTCCCGACCCGTTGATTGGCCGGGTGCCTTATACTATGAAATTATAGTCACCAGGCATGCCGGACAAAAATACTATACATTGCTGGGATTTGACTTACACAATGTATTGTCCAATAAAAAACGTATCGATGTATTATCATTCAATGAGTCTGATGAATTGTATGTATGTCAGAAACTATTTCAGTATGACGGCAAACTTCTGGATAATCTTGAATTTGAATACAATGAGAAAGTAGTTATGAGTCTCAGATACAACCACGAAATAAAAATGATCGTATTCGATCATCTATCACCTGGTAAACCTTCCTTAGAACATCAATACGAATTCTACGGACCTGACTTTACCTATGACGGCCTTAAGTTTGAAAAAGGAATGTGGGTGCTTTATAAAGATATAGACATCACAAACTGATATTTTTTCAGTATTGTTTTTGGTTTTTTCCCATTGTATGACTATATGACAGCAAATACAGACTGGCATATTCTTTGAAAAACCATCATTCATGATAACATGTGAAATTTAAACTGGAGATATTATGCAAACTGGTAAAATTGGAGTAACAACGGAAAATATATTCCCTATCATTAAAAAGTTTCTATATTCCGATCATGAAATATTTCTTAGAGAGGTCATGTCCAACGCTGTTGACGCCACCCAAAAACTGAAAACCCTTGCCAACATGGGTGATTTAAAAGGTGAACTGGGCGATCTGACCATCAGGGTAGCAATAGACAAAAAGAAAGGAACTCTTACTGTCTCCGATCAGGGAATAGGAATGACCCAGGAAGAAATTGAAAAATACATCAACCAGATTGCTTTGTCAAGTGCTGAAGATTTCCTTGAAAAATATAAAAACCAGGAGAATGCAATCATCGGACATTTTGGATTAGGGTTTTATAGCACTTTCATGGTTTCTGACAAGGTTGAAATTATCACAAAATCATACAAAGCCAAGGCAAAAGCCATTAAGTGGTCATGTGAAGGAACACCGGAATATAATATCGATAATGCCGATAAAGCAACAAGAGGAACAGATGTAATCCTCTATCTTGACAAAGATTCAAAAGAATTCCTTGAAGAAACTAAAGTAAATCAGTTGTTGAATAAGTATTGCAGGTTTCTTCCCGTTGAAATAGCTTTTGGAAAAGAAAAAGAATGGAAAGACGGAAAGGAAGTTGAACTTGAAAAAAATAAAGTCATTAATGATACAAATCCTCTATGGACAAGAAAACCTGCAGATCTTAAAGAAGAGGATTATACTAAATTTTACCGCGATTTGTATCCGATCAGCGAAACTCCCTTGTTTAATATTCATTTAAATGTGGATTACCCTTTTAATCTGACAGGGATATTATATTTCCCGAGAATTAAAAACAACATAGAAATTCAGAAGAATAAAATACAATTGTATTGTAACCAGGTTTTTGTTACCGATTCTGTTGAAGGTATAGTACCTGAATTTCTCACCCTGTTGCATGGAGTTCTGGATTCACCGGATATACCTCTGAATGTATCACGATCTTATCTTCAGAGTGATTCAAATGTTAAAAAGATCTCAAATCATATTACAAAAAAAGTGGCGGACCGACTGGCGGAAATCTTTAAAAACGACAGAAAACAATTTGAAAAGAAATGGGATGATCTGAAATTGTTCATTGAATACGGAATGATTTCCGAAGAAAAGTTCTATGAAAAAGCTGAAAAATTTACTCTTCTTAAAAACACTGATAATAAATATTTTACACTTGAAGAATACCAAAAACTAATTAAAGAAAATCAAACCGATAAGAACAAAACTCTGATATATCTTTACACGACGAATATCGATGAGCAGCATAGTTTCGTGGAAGCTGCAAAAGAAAAAGGCTACGATGTACTGGTGATGGATGGTCAGCTTGACACTCATTTTCTCAATCACCTTGAACAAAAGTTAAAAAACTCCAGGTTTACGAGAGTGGATTCAGATGTAATTGATAAATTGGTTGAAAAAGGAGAAACCAAAGAACTAAAACTTAGCTCAGAGCAACAAAACAGACTTACACCAGTATTTCAGGGCTTACTTCCCGATAAAGCAAATTATCTTGTAAGCTACGAAGCAATGGGTGAAAATGAGAGCCCTCTTCTGATAACACAATCCGAATTTATGCGCCGAATGAAAGACATGTCTTCCCTTGGTGGTGGAATGAATTTTTATGGTGAAATGCCTGACAGCTATAACCTTGTTGTAAATGGAAATCATACACTGATCTTAAGATTGAATGATGAACTGGAGAAAAAACTTTCTGGTGATTTGAAAAAAATAGATGAGAAAATTAAACCTCTTAATGATAATAAAGCCAAACTTGACAAGGCTGTAAAAGATAAAAAGGAAGAAGAAATAAAACAGGAAGACAAGGATCGTATTGAAGAACTCACAAAGAAAATCTCTGAGCTGCAGGAAAAGAAAAACAAACTGCTTAAGAAATTCGGAAATGACAACAAACTTGTTAAACAATTGATAGATCTGGCTTTACTGGCAAATGGTATGCTGAAAGGAGAAGAACTTACAAAGTTTGTAAAAAGAAGCATTGAACTTATGTAATCATAAACAATCAATAGATAGTAAAGCTGTATGGTATTTCATACGGCTTTTTTTATTAACAGATTTTACACAATGCTGCCTGTCATATAAGGAAACAATCAAATTGTTATATTTTTACAGAAATTAACCATTTAATAAATGCATAATGGACCCAGTTTCTGCAAGATTAGCAAATCTTTCTCCTTCAGCAACAATGGCTATGAATCAGGCCGGTAAAGATCTCAAGGCCAAAGGAATTGATGTTATTAATTTGAGTGTTGGAGAACCTGATTTTAATACACCTGACCATATTAAAAACGCGGGGAAAAAAGCGATAGATGATAACTATTCATTTTATCCGCCGGCTCCCGGTTTTCCCGAATTGCGAGAAGCTGTTACCATAAAATTCAAGAGAGAGAACAACCTCGATTTTACACCTGAACAAATTGTTATATCAGCCGGAGCTAAGAATTCACTGGCAAATGTTATTCTGAGTCTGATCAATAAAGATGATGAAGTAATTGTACCTTCTCCTTATTGGGTAACTTATGCAGAACTTGTTAAGCTCGCAGAAGGTAAAAATGTTATTGTAAGAGGTGTTATTGAAAATGATTTTAAAATAACTCCGGAACAAATCGAAAAAGCAATCACACCAAAAACCAAAGCCTTGCTTCTATGTTCTCCGTCGAATCCGACAGGAAGTGTATACAGTAAATCTGAACTGGAGGGCATTGCTAAAGTTATTGAAAAATATCCCGGGATATTTGTCATAACAGATGAGATCTATGAACACATAAATTTTGTAGGCAAACATGAATCCATTGGTCAGTTTAACTCCATTAAAGATCGCGTGGTAATTGTTAACGGAGTCTCAAAAGCTTATGCAATGACCGGTTGGCGAATCGGATACATTGCTGCTCCTCTTTGGCTGGCAAAAGCTTGTACAAAACTTCAGGGCCAGATTCTTACCGGTCCGACAACAAATGCTCAAAAAGCTGCTGTTACTGCGCTTACCGGTGACCAAAGCTGCGTAAAGGAAATGCTTGTGGCATTTAAAAGAAGAAAAGAATTGATTATGAGTTTATTGAAGGATGTTCCTAATATACAAGTTTCAGAGCCGGAAGGAGCCTTTTATGTTTTCCCCAGGATTGATGGATATTTCGGAAAATCTTTTAAGGGTCAGAAAATAACATCATCAACGGATCTTTGTCTTTATCTCTTAAATGAAGGCCATATTGCCACAGTACCGGGAGAAGCATTTGGTGAACCCACCTGTTTGAGAATTTCTTTCGCAATCTCCGACGACAAAATTACGGAAGCCATTAAACGTTTGAAAACAGCATTGAAGGCTTTAACCTAAAACAATAACTATATATTGACAAGGCTATCCATTTTAAATATTTCTCTTGATATAACCCGAATAATCCTTAATAATCGGATGATATTCCTGTTGCATTAAATCGGACGAAATTATAAAATCGGCTGTAGATTTGTTATTGGCGGTAGGAATATTATATAAGACTGTTATGCGAAGCAAAGCTTTCACATCAACATCATGAGGCTGAGGTTGCATTGGATCCCATAAAAATATCAGTATGTCAATTTTCCCTTCTGCAATCATCGCTCCGAGCTGCTGATCGCCTCCCAATGGTCCTGACTTAAGCTTCACGATTTCCAGTTTTTCATTCCCCTGAGAATTTTCTGTTATCTTTTTCAGCAAGGCCTCTTCAATCAAACGACCAGTTGTTCCTGTGCACACAAGTTTATGCTTCAACAATTCCTGCCAATTCCATTCTGCCCATTCAACAAGATCTTTTTTTCTGTTATCGTGCGCAACCAGACCTATTCTCTTTTGAATTTTCATATGCTAATTCAGTTTAATATTTCTTAATTCTGTTAAGTATCTCTGGTAATACCCGTCCAATATTTTTTCTTCCAGTTCTTTTGCTTTCATCATACGTTCTTCATAATCATCCTTACTTTCACCTTTTTTCTTCGGATCAAAAATGCCCGTTGCATTTTTGTCGGCATGAAATTCATTATAAAATGCATATTCAACGAATATCTTTTTTGACAGGTTCCACAATAACACTTTTTTATCTACACCTCCACTCGCCAACAGATCTCCGTCAGCATTCACTGCAATACAATTGACAATACCCTCATGACCTGAGAATGTGTAGATCATTTTGCCTGTCTTTGTCTGCCACAAACGAATAGAACCATCAAAAGAAGCACTGATTATATGATTGCCATCAGGAGCAAATTCAATATCCAGAATTCCTTTATCATGTCCGCTGTACGTCATAACTACTTCGCCTGTCTCAAAATCCCAGAGACGAATTGTCTGATCTCTCGAGCAGGATGCAAAATATTGACCCCCCGGATGAAACTCAATGTCATAAATATTGTCTGTGTGTTTTTCAAGCGATTTCATAAGTTCACCTGTTTTGGCATTCCATACTTTTACTGTCCGGTCAAGAGATCCGCTGACAAGGTATTTTTCATCGGGACTGAATGTAACAGGAAGAGTACTCTTCTCATGTCCTTCAAGGATAAACTCAATTTCCTGCGTTTGAACATCCCACACTTTCAAAGTATAATCATAAGAACCTGCAGCAATTTTATTTCTTTCGGGCGCATAATCGAGCGACCAGATATGTGTTGAATTTCCCTTAAAAACAGCCAGAGTATTGTTATTCATGTCAATTAATTTTATATCATTCCCGGAACCAAAAAACAGATTGTTTACCTGTGTAATTTCTATAGCGCGGGGAGGAAAATAATTATCAGACAGTTTTGAATCAACCTCAAGGGTCTGCAAATTGTAAAAGCATAATAACTTATCTTCACCTCCACTTGCCAGAAATTTATTGTCAGGACTGAACGCAACACTTAAAACAGATCCTTTATGTTCTTTAAAGACTTTCAACAGATATTCATCATCCTGCGCAGAGAGTTTGTTAATAATTAACAAATTCAACAAAAGAAAAGCTAGTGATTTCATACAAGATATTGGTTTATTCATGAATTATTCAATACGTGATGTCAAAGGATTTTTTAATCCTTCCACACTTTCAAGATATGCCTTTACCGATCCGATCAATATTTTTGCCTCAACAAGAACCGGAATACGATTGTCATCATCCGTTATCCAAACAATCATATCTTCTCCTCCTTTGAAAATTGTGCCTTCTATTAACAATGCAGAAAACTTAATGCAACGATAGGGAATGCCTTCTCTGGTTTTAATGTTTTCTTTGCCGAGGTAACGAATATATAATGTAAATATCTCATTATCGAGCAATGAAGTTGCAGGAATTGTATCACCTATTTGAAGTTTTGTGAAATCCAGATTACGACAGCGATATACAAAAGATAAAACATCAAATGTACAAGGCTGAATCTGAATGGTATCTCTGGCAAATGGACGATCAGAATTTTCCGTACTGGAATATACAAGGTTCTTTTTATAATCAAAAAAGTACTCATTATTTACCTCAAAACCTCCTTCATAATTTTCACGATGAAACCATAAAGGACGGAGAGTTTCCTTGTCAAGGAATGCCTGATACCTGTCTCTTACCTTAAAAATCCAATCATAGGACTTATGACTTGCACCGTATGAATCAAAATGGTATACCTGTTTATCAAGGTATGTTGCAGGTTTTACCTTAAATTCAACAAAACCGGCATTTAACCATATAAAACCCCAATTGTAATAGGCCTGATATCTGATGATTTCGCCCTCCTGAAATGCAAAGTTGTTGTTAAAACACTGTGAACTGGCAAGTGAATAATTAATTAGTACCAGAATAGAAACAAACAGAATTCTCACTTCAATCTCTTTCAAATAAAGATAAGAAACTCTCACGATGATTTTCTTAAAACTTATTCCCCAGTTATAAACCCAGCAATTCGGAATAGATTACGTAATTCTCATCATCAAAAACCACAAAGATAATTTCTTTGATAAACTCGGCATTTTCTCTAAACTGATATGCCTGTGCCAGAGCAATCTTTGCGGCTTCTCTCTTAGGGAAACAATATACCCCTGTACTAATATTTGGAAATGCAATAGTCTTCAACTTAAGATTCTCAGCTATCTGTAAACTATTGCGATAGCAGCTGGCAAGCATTTTTTCTTCATTGTCACTCCCTCCGTGCCAAACAGGACCAACTGTATGAATTATAAATTTAGCCAGCAAATTGTACCCACTGGTTATTTTTGCTTCTCCAACCGGGCATCCTCCCAGTGTTTTACACTCGGCCAGTAAACCGGGTCCTGCCGCTCTGTGAATTGCACCATCAACTCCACCTCCACCCAATAAGGAAGAATTTGCCGCATTGACTATTACGTCAACTTTGAGTTTTGTAATATCTCCTTTTTTAAGAGTGAGTTTGGTCATAATATTGTTTTTTATCTTAATTCAGCATGTAGATCCTTTTTCAGATTATCGCTTATCTTCTCCATTATTTTTTCAATTTCCTTATCAGTTAAAGTTTTCTTCTGATCCTGAAGAACAAAGCTCACTGCATATGATTTTTTGCCTTCCGGAATATTCTTCCCTTTATAATAATCAAAAAGATTCACCCTTTTCAATAAATTATTCTCAGTCTGAAAGGCAATTTTTTCAATGGAAGAATAACTAATGTCCTCATCGATTAACAGGGCAAGATCACGCCTTACTTCAGGGTATCTGCACATCTCATTAAATCTATTTTTCCTATCAACCAGCGTGATAAGGTATTCCCAGTTTATTTCTGAAAAAAAGACTTCTTTCTCAATATCAAACTGTTGGAGTATGTCAGGATGAATACTTCCTGCTTTTATTACAATGTTGTTCTTATGAAAATAATGTAACCCACCTGAAAAAATATCCTTCTGGTTATTGATAAGTTTTACATCAAATACTTTCGGATCAACTCCGATATATTGAATTAAATTCTGATAAAATGCTTTGAGTTGAAAAAAAGTAGATGAAGAATCCGGTATAGCCCATGATTGCTCGTCATGATCCCCTGTAATAAACAATCCAAACGACGGAACTTCATGAAAATTTTTAAATTGTGCGGTATTCTTTGATTTTAGCGAATAAACCCTCCCGTATTCATACAACCGGAGATTCTGGTTTTTATGGTTCATATTGTAAGCAATGGCTTCCAGACCATTAAACAATAATGTTTGTCGCATAACATTCAATTCATTGCTCAGCGGATTCAAAATATTTACCAGCTTATCTTCCGGATAAGTAGTCAAATCCAAATAATAATCTTTTTTAGTCAACGAATTGGACATGATCTCATGAAAACCATTTGCTGAAAGAAAATTACTCACTTTATCAACCATTATTTCATTCTCAGGTTGATCTACATAAGAAAGACTTGCATTCAGTTTATCGGAGATTTCTATCTTATTATACCCGTATATTCTTAAAATTTCCTCTATGACATCAGCTTCCCTCGTTACATCGACCCTGTAGGGAGGAACCCTGAGAGTAAATTGTTCTTTGCCCTCTTTCTTAATCTCAAAATCGAGAGATTGCAAAATGTTTCTGAGTATTTTCTTATCGAGGGATTTCCCGATTAATCTATCTATGTGTTCAAATGAAATATCCAATACAACAGCCTTAACCGGCACAGAGTGGATATCCAATGCTTCAGAAGTAATTTTCCCTCCTGCAAGTTCCTTTATTAAAATTGCTGCTCTTTTCAAAGCATAAAGTGTATTTTCAGGATCCACACCCCGTTCAAAGCGAAAAGAAGAATCGGTGTTCAAATCATGACGACGAGCTGTTCTTCTCACCAAAACAGGATCAAAATAAGCCGATTCAAGAAAAATTGCTTTTGTATTTTCTGTAATTCCTGAATCCAAACCGCCAAAAACTCCGGCTATACAAACAGGTTCTTTTGCATCACATACCATGATATCCTCATCGGAAAGTTCTCTCTCTTCTTCATCTAAAGTAATGAACCTGGTTCCTGAAGGAAGTCTCTGAACAATAATCTTTTTCCCGTTCAATTTGTTTGCATCATATGCATGCAAGGGCTGACCAAGTTCGTGAAGAACAAAATTCGTCACATCAACAATATTGTTAATGGGTGATAATCCTATTGACTTCAGTTTTCTTTGTAACCACTTTGGTGAAGGTTTTACATCCAGATCAGATATTGTCAGACCGGTAAATCTTCTGCAACCTTCGCTATCTTTTATTTCAATGGGGATGTGAAATGAGTTGTTATCGGAAGCAAAAGAGCTGATGTCAGGCTTCCTTAGATTAACTTTGCCCAAAAGCGAAAAAAAAGCAGCCAGATCACGCGCTGTGCCAAAATGTGAGGCAGCATCAATCCTGTTAGGTGTCAACCCTATCTCAAAAACTGTATCACTGACAATTTGAAAGTAATCTGCTGCCGAGGTTCCCGGAACTGCTTTCTCATCCAGCACAAGAATTCCTTCATGAACGGTACCAATTCCAATTTCATCTTCTGCGCATATCATGCCTTCAGACTCCGCCCCTCTGATTTTGGTTTTTTGAATTGTAAATTCCTTGTCTCCAACAAATAAGATCGTACCTGGTGTTGCAACAACTACTTTTTGCTTTGGAGCTACATTAGGCGCTCCGCATACAATTTTCAGAGGATTACCCTTCCCTGTATTTACCGTGGTAATACTTAATTTATCTGCATTGGGATGCTTTTCACAGGTTAAAACTTCACCAATTATAAGCCCTTTCATACCTCCCCGCACTTCTTCAAATTGTTCAATTCCTTCAACTTCAAGCCCAATATTAGTCAGTATATCGGCTAATTTATTTGGATCAACATCTATGTCAATATAATCGTTCAGCCAATTATAGGAAATCTTCATTTGGCAAATCGTTTACGGGATTCTTTATACTTGTTCATCTACGCAAACAAAAATAAACAAAATTTTATTGCTTTGATTAAAACACCCTGACAGGGTATATAAGTTTTGAATTAAGAATCCTTCTTTGTTTTTTTGCGCTCGCTAACCCCGCAGCAACCTGCCCGCCACAAGTCATGGCAGGCGGGGCTACGGAGAACCGAATTTACGAGCTCGACGTAGTCAACCGAGCTTGCGAGCTCGGCGAAGCCAATGCGCTCGCAGGATTCAATTGTCTTATTTATTTTCCGAAAGGAAAACTTAATCGTTATCAGAATGCAATTACTATAACAGGAATACAACCAAAACATACATTGATGCCTAACTATCTTATCTGAATTATTTCCTGGTTCCTTTGTTCTGTTGCAGATTTATAGTCCTCTTTGAAAATATAGTTCTTTCTCACCCATTGTTTCTCCTGAGTTATATCAACCGTTTCAAACATCACTCCCTGGTCTCCTTCAAACATACGTTCCATGGTATGTTCATTGATTTTTGTTTCCTTAACATTTGCAGAGAGCATATGCTTCATTAATTCATACAAATCTTCTCTGTTTACAGGAACAAAAGAGATGTCTTTTTCATATTCTGAAATGGCCTCTGCAATAACAGCATCGAATAATTTGGCTTGTAGCTTCACAAAAAGTTCTCTGCTATGATAAATATCCATTCCATAGAACTGTCCATTGATAGCATAAGCAAATCCTATTGAATTCTCAGAAAAATCATTGAGATTATTCAGGTTGCTCTTAAATTCTTTCGTGACATCCTCCAGTTCTTTATTTTCAAGAGTGAGTTGCAGGCTTGTTCCCGATTGTGGCGATCGCACATCAACATTTTCTCCCTTCATCTCCGCCAGGTTTTTATTCAGCTTATATTGCTTCTCAGTAACTTTTTGCCAGACA
Source organism: Bacteroidales bacterium (assembly GCA_016935615.1). GTDB lineage: Bacteria > Bacteroidota > Bacteroidia > Bacteroidales > UBA10428 > UBA10428. Next base: position 25,525 of record JAFGQO010000163.1, on the reverse strand, counting down.
GCAGACTGATCTTTTGAATAGCGCGATGCAAGCTTAAGATCCCTGGAAGAGAGCACTTTGGTATTATCTGAAAACTCATTCACTTCTTCCTGGCCTCTTTTTTGCCACCTTCCCGATTCAACACAGTAACTCTCAAGAGGAACTTTTTTCGTATAGGGGGGAATAATGATATCATTCTCCATGGTCCTGTCTTGTCTTCCTCCTTTCACTATATCTCCAGCGAGGATAAAAATATAATCCTTCGTATTATTGGAAATACTCAACAAATTTACATTGCCGGTTTCTTCCAGTACAACATCCTGACCTTTAATAACCTCAGACAAGATTCTGTATTTTTGACCTTCAGTTTTCCCGTTGCGTACTATCGGAAAAATCTCAAGGTTCTTATAAGCAATGGATTCTCCGATTAAAAATGAATCATCTTCCACCAGTGTGTCCGATTGTAATGCATGTTGCTCCGGAACATCCATATGCAAATTGCATGAAATGGAGGATGATAAGATGATACAAACCAGTATCAATATATGTTTTATGGTATTGAAGGAATTTTTTTTCATGACTTTATAATTTTATACCCTGACTAAAAAGGATATCCCGTCAGGGTATATTATGAATTAATCAATAACAAAATTTCTGGTTTTAGCCTGATCTCTCAAAGATGTAAGTATTGCTTTGTCAAGCATCTCATTGTCATCATCCCCTATTGTCTGCTCCGCTACATATTCAGCACGCTTTGCATTCAATTCCTGAATTTCCCGGCTGATTTTATCCCTTTCTATTGCTTTTTGTTCAATATATTTTATCCTCCCATCTTTATCCATTCTTTGCATTTCTTCAGGCAATTCTGATTCTTTAAGTTCTTCTATGCTAAAGTCTTCAGCTTCTGAAGCATCCACAAGATCCCATGATGTGTTTTTGTATACATGCGAACTCTTTGATACTGCCCTTTTTACTGTATTAGCTGATCCATACTGTTGCGCATTTGCATCCTGTCTTTCCTGCATAGCTTTTTTCTCATAGCCCATAGTTCCGTAGGGAATATAAGTGTTATTTAATTGTATGTTCAATTCAACAATTCTCTGATCATAGGGCGACTCAATATATACAGTCTTCCTGTTTTGTTCAATGCTGGCATAACAACCTCCTGTTAAATCAGCACCATGTTTCCATGATGTGTTGATGCCTTCAGTGAAATTTCCACAGAATATGGTATTTACTATCACTCCCTTTTCTTTGGCATCCATACAGACAGCCTGGTAATTTGCTCTGCCTTGTGTGAATGGTTCATTTCCGGCAATATAAATGAGTTGCAGGTCCTTCTCAGATTTACTCCAGTGAAGCTGTTTTAAACTGGCCTGAATAACCTCTCCGCAAAACTCATTGCCTCCATTGGTCCTGAGCTCAAAAAGATCATCAGAGATCTGATCCAGATCAGAAGTCAGGGGAGTTACCAGGCGAATATACCCCTCAGAAGAAGGTAAATTATCATTCCCATATTCATAAAGAGCTATTTGCAATTCAGGCTTTATATTTCCGCATGTTGCTTTTGCCAGTTCATTTACAATACTCCACAACTGCGATTTTGCCTGGTCAATAAGCCCATCCATGCTATTGCTGGTATCAAGCAACAGTGCAATTTGAATTTTCCGGGCCTGTTGAGGTATTGGATCGGATACTCGTTGACTTTTCGCCTGGTCGGTACAATTTGTAAGTAGTGTTAAAAACAATACTGACCATATCACTTTTAATCTTTTATAATTCATAGTTTTCATAATCTTTTAGTTTAATTGATAATTGATTGATTTGAGTGTAAAAATACATGGTATTCAAAGCCTCTGAAAGCATAACTTAGGGAACAAAGCGTTTGACTTAGTGAAAAGATCTTTTCAGCTTGTAAAGTCAGGTTTATGTATCTAAAAACAAGTGAAAATCAGTCATTCCAGAATCATGCGATTTTAGAATTGGAATTTTAGTTTATATTTTTACTTCCTGATCTTTTGATGATATGAATCTAACAAAGACATATCTGTTCATCTGTATTGTTGTTTTCTTTTGCAAGGCATTTGCTCAGAATGATACCAGAACAATTAAAACGGCATATGCTTCCGGCAATAATCAGATCAAGGCATTGCTGGATTCGGCATCCCTGTATTTGCAACTGGCTCCTGAAAAATCGTTTGATTTTATAGAAAAAGCTCTTGAGCTGAGTATTACTTCAAAAGATCAAAAAAATGAAGGCAGTTGTTACTCCCTGCTTGGACAAATAAATGCTTCCTTACAACAATTTGATCTTTCCATTGATTATTATAACAAAGCAATTAAAGCTTTCAGTACCGTCGATAAGAATGAAATGTTCAAAAATTACAGGTTGTTGGCAGGTGTTTATGAAAAGAATGAAAAGCTTACCGAAAGTATAAATTATTACAAAGCATACCTCGATTATGTTATTGACCGGGAAATGACAGGGCAAATTATCTCTGCACGATACGATCTGGCAAGAGTGTATACATCACAGGGAGAATACAATAAAGCACTTAGGGAGTACAATGAAATTCAGAGTCTGGAAGAGAGAAGAAACAATCCGGCTGGTCTGTCCGATGTTAACGCAATGCGGGGCGATGTATATCTGAAACAGGAGAAACCTGCCGAAGCAATTACGAACTTCAAACGTGCCGTAAAAATTGCAGAGGAATCTGAAGACAAAGAAAGAAAATCCAAATCATTAAGAAGCCTGGGTAAAGCATACAGAAGCAATCAACAGTATGATGAAGAACTTGAAGCACGTCAGCAATCACTTCAAATCAGTGAAGAAACCAAAAAAATTGATGATCAGGTGGATGACAACCTGGTGATAGGTGAGATTTATATTGAGAAAAATCAAGCTTCACAGGCTGTGCAATATATTCAAAAAAGTGTTGATCTGTCAAATGAGATCGGGGATATTCAGAAAAAAAGTGTTGCTCTTAAAACTTTGTCAGAAGCATATAAAGAACAAGGAGAATATAATAAAGCCCTTCTTACTTATCAGGAATATGCCACAACAATAGACTCTCTTTATAATCAGCGGGAACGCAAGCTGGAAAACAATCTGGAGATTATTGCCAATGTTGGACGCAGACTTCAACGTATTGAATTGCTGGAAAGGGATTTTGAGATTACCAAGAAAGCGCTGTCTTTGCTTGAAAGAGAGAAAGAAATCAATGTTAAAGAATTGAAAACACAAAAACGGATCACCTATGCACTGATCTTTGTTGTGCTTATCCTCCTGATAACTTCTTTGCTGGTCTATAAAAGTTCAGTACAAAAACGAAAAGCAAACCTGCTTTTAGCGCTCAGATCTCTCAGAAGTCAGATGAATCCTCATTTTATCTTCAACTCATTAAATTCTGTAAATAATTTTATTGCTCAAAATGATGAACGAAAAGCAAATAAATATCTTACTGATTTTTCTTCATTGATGCGATCTGTACTTGAAAATTCAAAGCATGATTTTGTACCGGTGGCATCTGAAATAGAGATCCTCAAATTGTACCTGAAGCTGGAACATTTTCGTTTCAGAGACAAATTTGACTATACGATCAAAATTGACGATTCCATAAACCAGTCGGATGTTGAAATTCCTCCTATGCTTATTCAGCCCTATATTGAAAATGCCATCTGGCACGGACTTCGATACAAAGAAGAAAAAGGGTACCTTGAATTGAATATATCAAAAGAAGGTGATAGTATTAATGCAGTAATTATTGATAACGGTATTGGAAGAAAAAAATCAGTTGAGATGAAGACAAAGCATCAAAAAGCCAATACTTCAACCGGTTTGAAAAACACTGAAAACAGATTGAAAATTATTAACGAAATGTATAAAACCAGGTTTACAATTCTCATTGAAGACCTGAACAAAGAAGATAAAACCGGAACGATTGTAAAAATAAATATCCCCATATCGGATGGGAAAAAGATATACTAGAAAACATATGAAATGAATGAACAACTTTGTGAAACTTGGAGTCTTTGTGAATTCGCGGCAAGTATTAAAAATTCTATTTTACATTGAAATTCAAAAGCACAAAGCAAACACAAAGCCTTATAGTGAAAAATTTAAGTTAATAATATAAGTATGTTAAGAGCCATTATAGTTGAAGACGAACCTGCAAGCAGGGAAACATTGCGAAATTACATCGGCAAATATTGTAAACAGGTGCAAATAACCGGTGAAGCTGAATCCGTAAAAACCGGTCTTGAAGCCATCAAAAAACACAGGCCGGACCTGATTTTCCTTGATGTAGAGATGCCTTACGGAAATGCATTTGATCTGCTTGACCAGGTGGAAGAAAGAAACTTTGAAACCATATTCGTCACTGCATATGACCACTATGCAATGAAGGCACTTAATTTCAGTGCATCCTATTATATTCTTAAGCCGATTGATATTGATGAACTTGTAAAAGCAGTAGAGACGGTAGCAGAGAAGAAGGAAACGAAAGAACATGCTTTGCGAACAAATATATTAATTGACAATATTAGAATTGAGAACAAGCAACTGCAAAAAATCATACTCCCTCTCCTTGATGGTTTTGAGGTAGTAACCGTAAAAGATATTCTGCACTGTAGAGCCAATGATAATTTCACGGAATTTTTCTTTGTCAACGGATCCAGGCAGCTTATATGCCGTACGTTAAAATTCTATGACGAACTTTTGTCTGATCTTGATTTTATCCGGGTGCACAAATCACATCTTGTCAATCTGCAATATATCAAACGCTATAAAAAAGGAAAAGGCGGACAGGTTATTTTAACCAATGAATCGGCAATAGATGTTTCGCCTGCAAGAAAGAACGACCTGTTACAGAAATTCAGATAAATTTTTTGATAAAAAAACATTGTTTTTTACCAACTTATTTCCCTATAAATAAAAAACTTATGAAAATATTTATCGTATAAGCTTCGCAGGAGCAAGAATTATGTGAATTATTTTGGTCGTTTTAAAAAATATTTATTTTACATTTGCTCGCTTTTTTAAACATAAAATTTATTAATCTATGTAGCTGTACTTGAAATGAATAATCCTTTAATTAGTAATTTGCTTCGCGATCGTTCTCGCGGTGTAAATAACCCCCAAAAGGGTCTGGTTATTGGTAATCGAATCCCAAAAGATTACTTTATTACTAAGGGAACCGGAGAAAGTGATATAACAATTCACGCTGGTTCTTACCACTTAGCCCTCAAAGCCGCCGGAATTGAAAGAGCGAATATCATGACATACTCTTCCATATTACCTTCCATAGCCAATCTGGTTGATCAACCGACAGCATATGCACACGGTGCTGTTATGGAAAGCATTATGGCTGTAGCTAATGGCAATGCAGGAGAAAGAGTATCAGCCGGAATTATTTATGGCTGGCTTCATGATAGAATCACTGAAAAAAAATATGGTGGCCTCGTATGTGAACATAACGGAAATTACACTGAAAAACAATTGGAAGAGCTGCTCAGAGCTAGCCTTAACGAGCTTTACTACAACGGCTTTGAAGAGGAATATGCTCTTGGTAACATTACTCTTTTAAAAGAGAGTTTTGTACCAATAAAAAAATATGGCACGGCATTGGTTGCCCTTTGTTTTACGAATTACGTTTATCCAATTCAAGAATAAAATCAAAGAATGAATTACGGTGGACTGGAAGAAAAGTACACCCTGTACGATCATTCCGCGATTGTCATAATACCGGTTCCTTATGACGGCACTTCCACATGGATAAAAGGTGCCGACAAGGGACCGGAAGCTATCCTGGAAGCTTCAGCGAATATGGAGTTATACGATGTCGAAAGCGATTCTGAAGTATATCTGAAAGGCATTCATACTGCATTGCCTCTAATTCATATGGGTGATCCTGAAATCCTGGCTGAAAAAGTTGAGAGTAAAATCACTGAATTATTAACCAAAAAAAAATTTCCTGTTACATTAGGTGGTGAACACTCTGTAAGTATTGGTGCTTTCAGAGCCTTTGCCAAATATTTCACTCATAATTTTTCTATTCTTCAATTGGATGCACACTCTGATTTGCGCAATACATATGAAGGTTCGAATTGCAACCATGCCTGTGTCATGGCAAGAGGGAAAGAGGTTGCATCTATAACCCAGGTGGGTATTCGAAGTATGTGCGTTGAAGAAAAAGAAAATATGAACCCTGACAGGGTGTTTTTCAGGCATCAGTTAAGAAATAATGCCAACTGGAAGATGGTGGTATCAGATCAACTGGCAAAAAAAGTGTATATTACGATTGATCTGGATGTATTTGATCCTTCCATTATGCCCTCAACAGGAACTCCCGAGCCGGATGGTTTGTTTTACAATGAGGTTATTGAGTTATTGCAAATAGTAAATCGTGAGCATACTATTGTAGGATTTGATATAGTCGAATTGTGTCCGAATGAAGTCAATAAAGCTCCCGATTTTCTTGCTGCAAAGCTGATTTATCAGTTGTTAAGTCTTAAGTTTAGTGTTTAATGTTTTTGAGTTAATTTGGTATAATGAAAAAAACAGATTTATTAAGAGACACTATCAAGCATATTGATATTACTGCCTTCGATTCCACCATGATTATCGAATCTATGAAAAAAATGTCCTTCACCTCACGGGATACTGCAAAAGCGGCGGATATCTTAATGAAAATGACTGAAAACAAAGAATGCACAAACATTCTCACACTTGCCGGAAGCACAAGTGCAGGTGGGTGTATGCAGGTGTACGTAGAGATGGTGCGGAGTAAAATGATCGATGTTGTGGTGGCAACGGGAGCCTCAATAATAGATATGGACTTTTTTGAAGCACTTGGTTTTAAACATTATATCGGCCGAACGGATATACAGGATACTCAATTGCGCAAATTATACATTGACAGGATTTACGATACTTTCATTGACGAAGAGGAGTTGCAGCATTGTGACATGACCATCAAAAAAGTAGCCGATGCATTGGAGCCTCGTCCTTACTCCTCTCGTGAGTTTATTAATGAGTTAGGCAAATACCTTGTGAAGAATTCTGTAAAAAAAGACAGCCTGATACAGGTCGCTTATGAAAAGGGAGTACCTGTTTTTTGTCCTGCATTCTCAGACAGTAGTGCCGGATTTGGCCTGGTAAAACATCAGTGGGAAAATAAGGAAAAACATGTATCCATTGATTCGGTAAAAGATTTTCTTGAACTGACGACAATAAAAATGAACGCTCCCATCTCCGGTTTGTTTATGATAGGTGGTGGCGTGCCTAAAAATTTTGCACAAGACACTGTGGTTTGTGCTGAAATTTTAGGAAAAGAAGTCCCTATGCACAAATACGCTGTTCAGATTACAGTTGCTGATGTTCGCGATGGTGCCTGTTCGTCCTCCACCCTGAAAGAAGCCTCTTCGTGGGGAAAAGTAGATGTTGCAGACGAGCAGATGGTATATGCAGAAGCGACCACCGTATTACCGCTTATTGCAAGCTATGTTTATCATAACGGGGCATGGAAGAAGCGAGAAGACAAACGCTGGAATGATTTTTTAGGCAAAACTGGTTAACAACGGGATCATTTCAAATTAGCGTCATCTTATTCAAATGTCATTCCCGACTTTCCTGCACAAAGTCATCCCGATAATATAGATATTGACCACAAGAATGATTTGTTTCGAGTTTTGGTATATTTATCATTGTTCAATATAAGCATCAGATCAGGAAACATAAGTACCCGGAATTTCGTATAACCAGCAAAGGGAGAACCTTTTGGGATCACAATTTTATTGGCACTTGCCAGTTATTAAAACGATTAACTAACCAAACTAACCGGGATGAGAATTTTTTCTGTTCTTGTTATTTTCCTACTATGTATTAAAAATGTCAGAGCAGACACTTACTATGTCCTTATTACGGGCAATAATTCATATAGCGGAGATCAGGAAAATCCCCGGGAAACATTGCAAAATTCTGCTGATTATACCGATCCGGAAGATACCGGAATAAGCCTTGCAGAATGGCAAAGTACTACAGGACAAGACAGTCTCGGCAAAAAATAATAGTAAAAAAAATACGTTATTATGATTTTTCCTGATCCGAATATTGGTTATATTTTTGGCTACAAAAGTAAAATAACATCCAAAGGTATTTTAATTACATTTCTATGGGAAGGGATTAAGATCCTGTTCAGGTTTGAAAATATCAGGCATATCAAAAGAGTAACTTATTCCGGTGGAAAAATATCATGGGATATCCTAAGGTGGGGCAAATGTCCGCCCGGGAAAAATGCTTTATATATCAAGCTGAAAAAGGGGATTTTTAAAAATCACCTCATTGTATTCAATGATCTGGAATCAGCTGTTACGGAAATAAACAAACCAAAGTTCGAATTGCATAGGAACTGAGTGTTCTTCGACTTTCTTCCTCTAATGTCATGTCAAATGCCTGCATATGCTAAACTATTGCAGACAGGTATTCGAAGCATCTTCCAAAACAAAATATGCTATCCAGGGAATACAGAAATTCGGAGTGATGTAAAAGTTTATTGCTATTCTTAATAGAATTAAAGATGTTTGGCTTAATTTACACAGACAAAATATTTTTATCATGAATTTACAATCAGAACGACTTAAATTAACAGAAATTACACCAGAAGATATTGAAACGCTTCACACTTTGAATTCAATTCCGGAAATCGATGAATTTAATACACTGGGAATTCCAAAGGATATTGAATCAACAAAAAAAATCTATCAACCTGTTATTGATGATCAGAAATCGAAAGAGAGAAAATTATACTGCTGGTTGATCCTGAAAAAATCAGGCGATGAAGTCATTGGCGTTTCAGGTATGAAATTGAGCCTGGACAGATTTAGGATGGGTGAAATATATTACAATTTATCACCCGACTATTGGGGATGGGGTTTTGCAACAGAGGTAGCTGAAACACTGATAAATTTCGGATTTGAAAAACTTAACCTTCATAGAATTGAAGCCGGAGTTGCAACTGAAAACAAAAGATCGATCAGAGTGCTTGAAAAAGTCGGAATGACTCAGGAAGGGATAAGAAGAAAAATTCTTCCTATCCGCGGAGTATGGAAAGACAATTTTCATTATGCTATTCTTGAGGACGATGAAAGAAGGGGATAATTAATAATGAAGAATTAATAATGGTCACGCCATGGCATGACCCTGCAAGATTTAACTCCAAACCATAGTCTCAGTCTCCGCTTTATTATTTTTGGTATCAACAGTAACCACTTTGTATTCAAATTTATCCATTCCCATTATGTTATCATGATACACAAATGGGGCCAAAGATGTTTGAGGCTTATGCATTACCACACCCAGTTTCTCATTATTCCTCCAAACTTCATATTTTTCAATCGGATAATTTCCTGCATAGGCAGTATCCCATGTCAGTTGAATTTTGTTCTCACCTTCTTTTTTAACCAAAGAGTTCTGTACCGCCGTCAATCCACCTTCATCTTTTTGAAAATAGTTGGTTTTCCCCTCTTTGATCTTTCCGGCCACTTTCTCTATTTCTTCCCTGTCGGTTTCGCTCAATCCTGCTATCCTGATCTGAGAAGCTGAGATATTCTGACTGAGTTGACATTGTGCCGGGTCATCTGATATTTGGCCTATCCCAATAATAACTGTACTAATACCCGGAGTTGTAAGTGAATATCCAATAAGAGACTGAAAAGGGATTTCTTTACTTCCAACCTGTCTTACCACATCAGCAGGCTCACCCGACCAATGAGCTTCTTTTGTATACATGGCTCCGTCAGCAAAAACTTTCATGCCTATCAATCCGATATTTTTTGCCATAGCAACAGGTATCACATTGTGCTGCATATTAAAATTCAGTTTGTCGTTGGCATTTATAGCAACCAGCATACCATCAATAATTCCATACTCATCACGTCGGATGAGGTCCATCATAACTCCCGCATTGTAATGCCCGGAAAAGCCAATATGTTTTATCAGTCTTTCTTCTTTTGGATTCAGACCAGTTAAATTGGTGCCGTCCCTGTAATCGCGCAATGCAGCAAGAGCTCCAATTCTTTCTGCCCTCGGATCAGTATTATCAATTCCTTCATAAATGGCATCCACATCGGCCGGACTGGTAACACTGTGAATTAATACCATATCAAGGTATGCTCCTTCAGGGTAACTCCCTTTCCCGTCTCCATAGATCTGGGTCAGGCTGCGCTTTAAATCATTGATAGTATGAGAGCCTGCTTCACCGTTTGTCCAGTTATTCAGTCCTTCCATTTCTTTTTCCCCTTTGGCCCATCTCAAATGTGTTTTCGACGTAAGAAAGATGGATCTTCTTAAGACCTCGTTATACCCTGCTTGTCCGGGAATAAGATCCAGTTTTCTAAATGCCTTACCATAGTTCATCTGGCTGGGTCCGTACAAATTGGAAGTATCAAAATAATTCACTCCTTTATCGAAAGCTTTCAAAATAACAGCTACCGGATCAACATCACCGGGCGTCCATTGTATGGACGCCTGACCTCCTAATCCGAATGTAGTAACCTCACGATTTAGTCTTCCAAAACTTCTTGTCATTAGTTTTGGCCCGGAAGTACAGTGGTAAAACGAAGGTAGAAGACTCATACCCGTTACAACAGAAACAGACGATTTCAGAAATTTTCGCCGGCTGATTGAATAATTTGTTTTGGATTTCATAGAAATGGTTTTTCATTGTGTATTTTAAAATTACAATATTGAGTGTAAAGAATCAATGAACTGCAGAATTTTAACAACCTGTTGTATTCATTAAATAGCTTTCCGGCCTGAGTAAATTTAAATTTTTAACAAAGAACATTATCTTTAAGCTTTCTCTAAAGCTGTAACTATGACAGGAAAAAAAGTTTTTGTCTCCGGATGCTTTGATATGCTGCATAGCGGCCATGTTGCATTTTTTAAAGAAGCTGCTCGGTATGGATCAGTATATGTGGGAATAGGATCTGATAAAACCATTGAAACATTAAAAGGCAGAAAGACATTTCATAGCGATTCTGAACGACTATTCATGGTAAAGGCAATTAAATATGTTACCGATGCATGGATAAATTCCGGTGATGGGATCCTGGATTTTGAAAAAGATCTGAAAGAAATGCACCCTGATATTTTTATTGTTAATGAAGATGGCCATAGTCCGTTGAAAGAATCACTTTGCAAAAAGCTTGATATTAAATATAAGATTCTTAAGAGAGTTCCGGAGCCCGGATTGCCGTCAAGATCAACCACCTCGTTACGAGGTGAAAAAAGCAATGCAATCCCATATCGTATTGATCTGGCCGGAACATGGATAGATCAACCCTATGTAAACAGTGTTATGCCTGGTTCCTGTATAACGATTTCCATAGAACCTACGCAAGAATTCAATGAAAGAAGCGGTATGGCAACATCCACAAGGAAAAAAATATTAGAACTCTGGGGCCCAACACTACCATTGGGACACCCTGTAAAGCTGGCAAAAACACTTTTCCGGTATGACAATGAACCAGGTAAAAAAGAAATTTCAGGGTCACAGGATTCAATAGGGCTTGTGGTTCCGGGTTTGTGTCACTTTTACTTTTCAAAGAATACCTACTGGCCTTCAAAAATTACAATTGTTGATGATGAGAATATTTTACACTGGCTTGAAAAGCACATTTATATGGTGACACTGTGGCCAAGAGAAAAAAACTATGATGCAACAGGTGGTGCTCAGATCACTTTGGAAAATGTGGGTAAACTTGCTTCAGCTGCCCGGAAATGCTATCAGTCAATTTCACAAAAGAACCTGAAAGAATTTGGCCGTTACGTTATTGAATCGTTCGAAGCCCAGACTACCTTGTTCCCAAATACACTGAATAATGAAATTAATACTATAATAAATCAATACAGGAACAAAGTCCTTGGCTGGAAATTATCCGGCGCCGGAGGTGGCGGATACCTGATCCTTATCTCCGAAGAACCTGTGGAAAATGCAATCCGGATAAAAATCAGAAGGAAAGCAGATTATTAATATGTATCACACAAAGAATCAGAAAGCAATCTTTAAAAAATATCTTCCTTCCTTGTTATCTCATTTTTATTCGTTATACAAACCATTATTTCTCTTCTGAATTATTAAAATAGCATTTGCATTCCATTTGTCCAAGGATATATTTTTTTTATACATTGCATGAAGTCTTTCAACAATCAGTTGTAGCATCAACAAGAACAATTATGACATGGAAGACCTGTATTTTAGATTATTAAACCATTATCAGGGAAGTTATACCAAACAGGTAATTGATGAATCTTTTATCCTTTTATCAAATCTGTGGCCTTATCTGGTTATCGGAATTATTGCCACAACGGGAATTAAAATCTATTTAACAAAGGATCGTATTGCCGGATTTCTCTATCAAAGAAAAAAGGTTCCCATTTTAATCGCATCTCTTACAGGCATTGTTTCCCCACTGGGAAGTTATATTGTTATTCCTCTGTCAGCAGCTTTGTTTACAATGGGAGTACCCCTTCCTGTGCTCATGGCATTGCTGGTATCTTCACCTCTGATAGATCCAAATTTATTTGTATTAACAACCGGAGCTTTTGGGATTGAGATGGCCCTGGTACGCCTTATTTCAGCCTTTCTTTTAGGCTTGGCAGCAGGTTACACCACTGAATTACTGATACATCAAAAAATCATCAAACCGGGTGCTATACTATACAGCAACAACTCGTTTGAGCAGACTTCAATCAATGATATTTCTCAAAAACCTGATTTTAAACAATTTATACATGAATTGTATAAGATGGCCCGTTTTATCAGCAAATATTTTTTCCTCGCTATTCTTCTTGCGGCAGCAATTCGGATCCTGACACCTTCAAACCTGATGACAAAGCTTTTTCAGGGCAATGATTTCCTTTCGGTATTGTTTTCCACAGGTGCCGGAATACCTTTTTATGTTTGCGGCGGTGCTGCTATTCCTGTAGTTGAACAACTGGCTGATCTTGGCATGAGCAAAGGAGCTGTCCTGGCTTTTTTTATCTCCGGGCCTGTGACCAAAGTATCAAACTTACTACTGATGATCACTGTGTTCCGATTCAGAATTTTTCTGACCTACCTGCTTACAGGCATTGTTGGAGCAATTATTCTTGGGATAATTTATAATATCATTGTACAGGCGTAACTTTTTGTATAAGTTTAAATAACAGTATATGGTGTAAAAAAATTAATACAATTCAATCATTATGTTTCATAAACATACCAGAAAAAGATTAATCACTTCTCTCCTTCTGATTGCTGCATTTAGCGCAATATGCTGGGATCTGACCTTTTCACTTAAATATACCAAAGAAGTAGGTACATACAGGTATGAATCAGAATTTGATGCGATAACAGCAGCTACAACAAAGGTTTCCATTGTTCCTTCCGATTACGGAGAGTTGGCTGATCCGGTTTCAAGAAATATTGATCCATCTTACCAGCAGATAGAAAATATGGTCAGAAAAGCCATTGAACTGCAGGGAGGATTAGACTGGGTCATTAGTGAAGGAGACAAGGTGATGTTAAAGGTAAATCTGGTGGGAGGCAATAGTCCTTCCGGTGAAGGAGAAAATACAGATGTCAGGGTTGTTAAATCTCTTATCAAAATTATAGATGAACATACTCAGGGTAATGTTGAGATTATTGTTGGTGAAGGTACCGCAAGAACTAACGATATTGTTGGTGATGAAGGCAGTGTATGGGACAACTCCGGATACCAGGATCTGCTATCGGATCCCTATCTTTCCGATATCGATTTCAGTTTGTTCAATCTAAACCAGACTTACGCACAGACTGTCGAAATAACCGTTGGCCCTAAAGCAACCGCTGCACCTCATAACGGCATATACAGAGTTCACCAGGAAGAAATTGATGCAGATGTATATATTTCTGTTCCTGTGCTGAAAATCCATGACACAGGTATAACAAATGCATTGAAGAATCAGGTTGGAACAGCTCCGGGGTGCTATTACGGATACAATAAGATGAGTGGATCAGCATATTACGGAGGTCTTGTTCATGATGTTGACCACAGAAGGTGGACAACTGAAGAAATAGTTGATTTATGTACCATTGCAGACATCGACTTCGTTGTGGTCGATGCCATTATGTGTCTTGAAAGGTACAAAACTTGCGATGGTACAAACCAGGTTCGGTTCAATACTATTCTTGCGGGAGCTGATCCGGTAGCAATTGATCATGTCTGTACATGCATGCTTTGTCTGAACCCCGATGATATAGCCCACATAACCCTTGCAGAAAAAGTTGGTTTGGGGACAAATAATGCTGAACAAATAATTCTTACCGGAGCACCCCTTAATGAAGTGAAAAAACAAGTTATTAAAAATCCCACTTCAAACGGAAAATTCGGACAAAGTAACCGCACCTGGTTGCTTTCCCAGGTTTTTAACTCAACGGATATTACCCAGGATCTTCTCAACAGAGAAGATACCGTAAAACCTGTTGCAGGAGAAAACGGCTGGTCAGAACCGGTATATTTTTTCGATGACAGAATAGATCTGTTAAGCTTTTATGAGGGGCAGGAAGATATTATCACCTATGCATTCAGTTATTTCTCTTCTCCTGCCACTCAGGCAGCCGAACTCTGGATTGGCACGCATGAAGACATTTATGTTTATATGAATGGAGAAAGAATCTATTCATTCTCAGGAATAAATGTATATGGCGATGATGATATTTACACGGAAATCGTCAATATCAATATTGATGCAGGAGTAAATACATTAATGGTCAAAACTCTGAATCAATACAATGACTATAGTTTTGCTCTGAATATATGTGAAGTTGAGAATAATGCTAATTATGCAGGAAACCGGGTACCCGGACTTACGTTTCATACCTCTGCAACCGATACAGGAGGAGTAAACTCATCTCCGGTTATTACACGATCTGAAATAAAATCTCTACGTTGTTATCCTAATCCTGCTAAAGATAAAGCAGTAATTGAATTTGAATTACAAACTCAGGCAAAAACTCTTGTTGATATTTTTGATATCAATGAAAAACATATCACAAATCTGATAAATGAAAGAATGCAGGCAGGCTTTTACAGAATTGTCTGGAATATAGAACAAGAAACCGGAAAAATTCCAAATGGTATATATTTCTGTACAGTCAGATCAGGAAATTTTATTGCAAGCCATAAAATAGTAGTTCAATAAACAGAAAACAAAGTTTGCAAATCTGCATCTGTTGGTTATTCATGTATCATCACTTTCATCATTCTGAGATATTGAAAAAAAAACCTGGGAAGTAGGAATGATATTCAAATAACAATCATTAATCAAACCTATAATATAACTAATCAAAAACAAAAACGATCTATGAATTGAACCTTTATATTTATAGTTAATATTATTCCCCATATATTCAATGAAAACATGGATAGTACTCAGAAATAAGACTATTTTTTTTTCCATTTTCATGTTTTATTTATTTAAGGTTCAGTCTCAGATATACATAAATGAATTTCAGGCTTATAATGCTTCGAGTTATTTAGAAAAGTATTGGGGAAATTTTGTGGATTGGATTGAATTATATAATGCCGGAAATCAGGCAATAGATTTAGGAGGATATTATATCTCAGATGATATTAACTATATTGAAAAATGGGAACTTCCATCAGAACTGATCATTTACCCGGGTAGTTTCGTCGTTATTTATGCTGATAAAGTTTCATACAGACAACATACAAATTTTTCTTTGAATGGCGATGGTGATCAAATAATATTGTCCGGTCCGGATTTAAATATAGTAGATTCACTCACATTCGGATTGCAATACCCTGATATCTCCTTTGGAAGATATCCTGATGGCTCTGATGATTGGTATTATTTTGAGAATATTACTCCAAAGGATCATAATAGCTCTGTTTGTTCGTCAGCTGCTATTTTTGCACCTGAACCGCAATTTTCCATTCCCGGGGGATTCTATTCCGGTTCCCAGTCGATATCAATTGGCGCATCATCTCCCACTGCCACAATTAAATATACTTTAAACGGTTCAAAACCCACAATTAACTCTACTGATTATACAGAACCCATCCTGATTAATTCCACAACTGTTATCAGGGCAATAGTTATTGAAGACGGGATTTTCTCAAGTCAAACCGTTTCACATACGTATTTTATTGACAGACAATTTTCACTTCCTGTCCTGTCAATTTCTATGGATAACAAATACCTGTACGATGATGAAATTGGAATCTATGTAGTAGGAACAAATGGCATTACAGGCAACTGTTCAGAGACTCCCAAAAACTACAACCAGGACTGGGAAAGGCCAATTAATATAGAACTCTATGATAACACGGGGAAACAAAGTGTAAATCAAGTGGCCGGAACAAAAATATTCGGAGCATGCTCAAGAAGAGAAAGTCTAAAATCTCTTTCAATCTTTGCAAGATCAAAATATGGTAAAGGAAATATTAACTATCAGCTATTCAATGATAAACCAATTGACAAATTTAAATCCTTTATAATAAGAAATTCAGGAAATGACTTTCGCAATACAATGCTCCGTGACGCCATGATGCATAATTTGGTTAAAAATCGTATGGATATTGATTATCAGGAATACCAGCCTGCTATTATTTTTTTAAATGGTAATTATTGGGGGATTCTGAATATTCGTGAAAAACTCAATGAAGATTATCTTGAATCCAATCACGGAATTGATGCTGACAGTGTGGATATATTATATAAGCATGTGTATATTATTGAAGGAGATGATTCTCATTATCAGAATATGATGAATTTCATAAGATCAAATGATCTGTCCGTTTCAGAAAATTATCAGTATGTAACTACACAAATGGACATCAGTCAATTTATGAATTATCAAATAGCAGAAATCTATTTTTTTAATCAGGACTGGCCTCAGGGTAATAATAAATATTGGCGACCACAAAAAAACAATGGAAAGTGGCGATGGCTTTTATACGATACAGATTTTGGATTTGGATTGTATAAATACCATGATAATATGGTTCAATGGGCAACCAGAACGGATGTGTCGACAGAGCTATTCCTCAATCTAATGAAAAATAATGAATTCTATGGTGAGTTTCTTCAAAGATTTTCCAGTCATATGAATACCTCATTTCTATCGGAAAGAGTTATACCTATTATTGATTCACTGAAAAACAATATAGAAACAGAAATGCCTGGTCATATTGACAAGTGGTATTTTCCCGGTTCAATGAACAATTGGTATAATGAGATCCAGAAGCTTAAAGATTTTGCAGCAAATCGATTACCTGTTCTTACACAAAACCTCATAAATGAATTTGAGCTTGAAGGTCAATACACATTGAATACTGAAGTTTCAAATCCTGATATGGGAAGAATTCAAATCGCCGGAGTTCAAATCCCTAATAATTTCAGTGGCTTATATTTTAAAAATATATCGGTCAGATTAGAAGCAATTCCCAAAGATGGATATAAATTTTCAGGATGGGAAGGAATCTCAACTTCTTCTCAAAGTGAAATCAGATTAAGCCTGGAATCAGATTCCTATATCAAAGCAAATTTTAATATTGCTGATACACTAAACAATATTCATATTAATGAATTTTCTTCGAAAAATGATAATGCAATTCGTGATGATTTTGGCGAATATGAGGATTGGATTGAACTCTATAACTCAGGAACCGAGGCTGTTGATCTGGCAGGTCTGTATTTAACCGATAGTATTCCCTATCTTAACATGTGTATTGTACCGGATGACCGTCCGGAACTTACAGTTTTGTTCCCTGATAGTACAATTATACTTTATGCCGATAATGATCCAAAGCAGGGGCCTCTTCATTTAAATTTCAAACTAAGTAATGATGGAGGAAAAATCGGCTTAACACAAAAAATCGGGGAGGAATTGATCATTATAGATTCTTTAAGTTATCAGAAACAATACACTGGTATAACCATGGGCCGTTTGCCGGACGGTTTTGGAGATTGGCAATTTGTCATACCAACTCCGGGCAAACATAATTTACATATCGAATCAATAACAAACCTTTATATTAATGAAATCTGTTCCAATAATTCAACCATAATTGCTGATAATTATGGAGGATACGACGACTGGATTGAAATCTATAATAATAATGATACATCAGTCAACATTGGAGGACTGTTTCTCACAGATAATCTCAATAATCTTACAAAATACAGAATTCCTGAAACATATCCGGATTCGACTACGATACCTGCAAAAAGTTATATTTTGTTATGGGCCGACGATCAAAAGAACCAGGGTATATTACACTTAAACTTTAAACTGAGCAGTGAGGGAGAACAAATCGGACTAATACAACCGGATGGGAAACATCCATTGGATACATTTACATTCTTAAAACTGTATAAAGACATCACAATTGGCAGATATCCGGACGGGGAAACCAAATGGAGTTATATGAATGCTACTCCTAGGCATAGTAATATAGTAAACAATTACTCAGGACTTTATATTAATGAATTAATGGCAAGTAATTCATCTATAATTGATGATGAGTTCAACGAATATGATGACTGGATAGAAATCTTTAACAGTAATAATTATCCGGTGAATATTGGCGGACTCTTTATAACGGATAGTCTGCCAACTTTCAGTAAACACAGAATACCAACAACCCATCCCGACATCACAACCATACCTCCCCAAGGATTTTTATTATTGTGGGCAGATAGTCAAAAAGATCAAGGCATTCTTCATCTGAGCTTCAAATTGAGTAGTGAAGGAGAACAAATCGGACTTGCAAAACAGGATGGTATATATATCGATACAAAAGCATTTGAAACGCAATATACCGATATAACATTCGGCAGATTTCCTGATGGGAAAAATGTATGGAGTTACATGAATGCTACTCCTCGCAATAACAATGTCCTATTTGATTATTCAGGACTGTTTATAAATGAATTTATGGCTAGTAACTCATCCTTGATTTGTGATGAGTTCAATGAATATGATGACTGGATAGAAATCTTTAACAGCAATGATTATTCTGTTGATATTGGAGGACTATATCTTACCGACAGTCTCCCAAATCCTGATAAACAAAGGATCCCTACAAGATGTTCCGATTCGACAACCATACCTCCTAAAGGATTTTTGTTGTTGTGGGCAGACAATCAAAAAGATCAAGGCATTCTTCATCTGAATTTCAAATTGAGCAGTGAAGGAGAACAAATTGGATTATCTCACTATAATGGAATCAAATACAAATACATTGACTCTATTACTTTTAATAACCAGAATTCAAATCTCTCTTCAGGTCGTGTGAGTGATGGAGCTGATGTCTGGACTGAATTTATTATGCCTACACCAGGAACAACTAATAATACTATAGATCATACCATTACTCAGCAGAAGGATGAGAATGGTCTGATAATATACCCTAACCCCGTAACTGATGGAGTTATTTATTTAAGCCAGAAAAGAAACATAAGATTATACAATAATATTGGCTTCCTTGTTCATTCAAAGAACGATGTACAGAATTTAAACCTGGGATCGATCCCAAAAGGAATTTATATTTTGAAAACGGAATACGGGGAAATCGTTCAAATTGTAGTCTATTAATTGTACTTTTTTTCTTTAAAACAGAATAATTCAACGACCTTGATAAAAATATGCTTTACATGCATTATATAAAATGCCTGTGTTCGGATTATCCATAACTTACTGATAATTCCATAACAATATTTTCCGGATTATTGTTTTTTCGATGATTATCTTTTCCCGTCTATGCGTGAATATCCTATCTTTACTAATCAAAACAAGAAAAGAGAAATGGCCAAGAGCGATCTGATACTGGTTACAAATGATGATGGTTTAGGCTCATCGGGGATAGCATCATTGGTAGAAGCAATGGAAACATTAGGAGAAGTAATTGTTGTTGCCCCTATAGAACCACAGTCAGGAATGTCGCAGGCAATAACAGTGAAACACCCTTTACGGGTTATTAAATCGCAATTGAATGGTTGCCCAAGTTATTCTGTGAACGGCACTCCCACAGATTGCGTAAAACTGGCACTCAATCAGTTACTCCCACGCAAACCCGATTTGCTGGTTTCCGGCATCAATCATGGCTCCAACAGTTCCACAAGTGTTCTGTATTCGGGAACGATGGGCGCTGCTCTGGAAGGTTGTGTCAATGGAATACCTTCGATAGGCTTTTCTATAATCAGTTATGACCATAAAACAAATCTGAGTACGGCAAAAAAATATGCTGCCAAAATAGCTGCACAGGTTCTTAAGCAGGGTCTGCCTCTACACACCTGTTTGAATGTCAACATTCCTGCACTTCCCGAAGAGGAAATCAAAGGAATTCATATTTGCCGGCAAACGATGGGATTCTGGCAGGAAGAATTTGATAAAAGAACCGATCCTTCAGGAAATAACTATTACTGGCTTACCGGCGAATATTTCAACAGCGAGCCGGAAGCTACTGACACAGATGAATGGGCATTAGAGAATAACTATATTGCCATAGTTCCTTTAAGAACAGATCTTACTTCATATCCAACAATTGACCTTATAAAAAAATGGGATTTATAAATTTTAAAAAGCTGAATACATTGTTAGCAGGTATACTCATTGGAGTTCTATTACCTGCTGCACTTTATTTTATTTTTATTATGCCAAAAATGGCTCCTCTCTCAATAATAGGAAAGCAATACAGCATGATCATCATAAAATTCCTGCCTTTGTTTCTCAGTCGTTGCATTTTCCCCAATGCACTGTTATTCTTTCTGTTGATCTGGAAAAACCAGATGAACATTGCCAAAGGTGTATTAATCAGTACAGCTGTGCTTACCTCCGTATTATTATTTATAAGTTTTATTCTTTAACTTTCAGTATAATGCAATAAACCTTTACAGCTAACTAACCATTCAAATGAAATACTATATTGTAGCAGGCGAACCTTCAGGCGATCTACACGGAAGCAATCTGATCAAACACTTAAAAAAAATTGACTCCCGGGCTTCTTTCAGGGGTTTTGGAGGCGATCTGATGCGGGAGTCCGGGGCCAGCATTGCCTTGCATTATAAGAAGATGTCTTTTATCGGCATCTGGGAAATCGTAAGAAATATCAAAACGATAAACAAGACCCTTGAATATTGCAAAAATGATATTGCAAATTACACACCTGATGCAATCATCCTTATTGATTATCCGGGATTCAATTTAAAAATTGCTGAGTACGGGAAAAAACAAGGCTATAAAATATTGTATTACATTGCTCCGAAAGTATGGGCTTCAAGAAAATCAAGGATCAGGCGAATCAGAAGATATGTGGATAAACTATTTGTAATCCTTCCTTTTGAGGAAAAATATTTCAATGATCTGAATATTCCTTCTGAATATACGGGCAATCCATTGACCGATGCCATTGAATCTTTTGCACCCCTCTCAGATGAAGATTTTTTTTCAAGAAACCAATTATCAGACAAACCTATCATTGCCCTTCTTGCAGGTAGCCGAAAGACAGAAATCTACCATTGCCTGCCTGAAATGGTTGAGGCCTGTAAAAGTATATCAGGCTATCAGCTGGTGCTTGCCGGAGCACCTTCAATACCAACCGAATACTATCAGCAATTCCTTGAAAATACATCGATTAAAGTTATTTTTGATCAGACATACGATCTTTTATACAGGGCAACTGCCGCTATTGTAACATCAGGAACAGCAACCCTTGAGACAGCACTTTTTGAAGTACCTGAAGTAGTAATATATAAGCTAAGTGCACCTACTTATTTTATTGGAAAACCATTTTTTAGAATCAGGTTCTTTTCACTGGTAAATATCATCATGAACAGAGAAGTAGTCAAAGAGTTGCTGCAATTTCATTTGGCCCGTGATATAGAAACTGAGATAAAACGAATTCTCATCGACGAAAAATACAGGAACAGGATGATAAAAGATTTCAGATCTTTAAAAATATTGGTAGGGAAGTCAGGTGCCTCGGAAAGATTTGCCAAAAGAATGTACATGTATTTAACTCAGTAATTATGAGATTCCATTTACTAATAGTATCAATCTTGTTTGCAGCAAATATTTGCATGGCTCAAAGCATAAATATTGCCATTTTCAATGATAAAAAAATCAATTCAATTGCAGTGAACATAAAACAAGGAAGATATAGGATAAAGAGCGGCAATGAAACACTTGGAGAATATAAAAAAGGAAGTATTTTTCATATTAGCAGGTTTGGTACTGAACTTGAGATACGTGATAAACGAAATTTTATCGGAAATTTTAAAAAAATTGAATTTGTAAGTGTTTCAGATGAGGGTGTTCTGAATGCCAAGCCAATAAATCCAATCTCCGAAGCCAGAGAATATGATGATAATCTGATCCTTTCCTGTGCTGAAAAAGAATTACAAATTATCAATAAAATTGACATGGAGAAATACATCGCCTCAGTAATTGAAGCTGAAGGAGGAAACAGTGCTCCCGATGAATATTATAAAGCTCAGGCTATTCTGATCCGTACATTCACAATAAAAAACATGTACAAACATGCTGAAGAGGGTTTTAATCTGTGCGATGGAGTTCATTGCCAGGCTTACAAAGGCAGACTAACACAACACAATTCCATATTAACAGCAGCGAGATCCACAGCAGGAAAGGTAATTACAGACAATGAATCGGTAATTATTATGTCTCCTTTTCACAGCAATTGCGGAGGAGAAACATGCACGGCCGGACAATACTGGCAGAAAGACTTGCCTTATCTGCAATCAGTTAAAGATCCTTTCTGTCTGAAATCATCCTATGCTGTATGGACAACAACTATAGAACGTAAAACATGGATCAACTACATAAATAATTCTGTATCAAACAATGTGAACTACCAAAATTACAACTTCACATTTCAGATGCCTCACCGGACAAAATTCATTATAATCAATGGAATTGAATTAAATATGCGTAGCATACGAGAGTATTTTCATCTCAAATCAGCCTTTTTCTCCGTAAAAGATACAGGAAAGGAGATCCTGATCACAGGAAAAGGTTACGGACACGGAATAGGCATGTGTCAGCAAGGTGCAATGGAAATGGCACGTGTCGGATATACGTGGCTCGATATAATACATTTTTATTTCCGGGATGTTCAGGTTGTGGATTACAAAGATCTTGAGCTGCACAGATTTCAACCTGAGTGATTGTGGATTGCGGATTAATTTCGCTAAGCTCTCCCGATTTTCATCGTGATCGGTTGAGGATTTCGATAAGTTGTAGGTCTCGGTCTAAAGGATATTATCCATAGTCTCAAGTCTCAAGTCTCAAGCTGCATTTTATTAACTTATCAACTTCTGCTTTGCATTTTTCATTATTAATTCTTAATTCTTCATTCTTAATTATCACTTTCTTGCCTTCACTCTTTTTCTCACTCAGGAATAAGTTTCCCGCTTCCCGATATAGAATCAATAATTATCTCCGGCGATCCGGAATAATAAATATTGCCTTTATTATGTATCTCTACCGTGAGTTTTTCAATTGGATTTACGTGCATGTCACCAATGGATGAATTTTTAATATGCATTTCCCTGGATACCAAATCGGAAAGAATGAATCTTGCTGAATAAAATCCTGAAATCACACACCAGTCAGAATATCCGCTGAAAGTGTATGTTCCGCCGGTAGTTCTGTGATTGTAGAAATGAAAATGCGGATTATTCAATTGAATATTTACCTCAGCCATTTCAGCAGGTACTATCAATGTCAGAATGGAAGTCACCGGATTCTGGCTGGTCAGTTTACAGGTCTCAAATAAACTCAACTTCAAATAATCAGAAAAATGCAAATAACATTTGATCTTTTCATAATCCCTCAAAAAAGCACATTCGTTTGAATTGTCAAGGTATACAACCGAATCGGTATTCGTAACCGCTGCATACCCAAGAATTTCATCCCCTCCTTCCAGGGTAATATAATATACTGAATCCTGAATGAGAATAATCTCAAACATGCCCCGCACATTCACTTCCCTGAAATATCCGGTCTCATAGAGTTGCGTTGTATTTTGTCCTGTACCGTGCCAGCATTTCCCCATCTCACAACTATCACATAGGAAAACTGATAAACAAATCAATAGAAATAGTATGACTGCATTCTTCATTTTTAATTATTCATTATAAATTGCCATCTTCTTATTATCTTAACTTTTCAACATTTTAATTTCCGATCTATCCATCTCATAAATCTCTGCTCACTGACTTCAACATCTTTATGGCTTGTCATTGGTGAACTTCTAAATTCGCCGGATTGCCTGCCTGTTCGGCAGACAGGCCACACTTCATTTCATTTGGCAATGACGTAATCGATTATTTTCCTGACTTCCGACTTCGGTCTTCGGACTTCAGTCCTCCAACTCCAAACTCTGTACTCTAAACTCAACATTATTAATTATTAATTTTTCATTCTTAATTAAAACCGATACCCGATCCCCCATTCCAGGTAATCTGCTATGGCGCGATGTGCCTTGAGAGAAAAATTTAAAAGCAGATTGTTGTATATTTCATATCGAATTCCTATGCGTGAGTAAATTCTGGTATACTTATAATAATTTGCATGCAGATAGGTTCCCAATTGCATCAAAATGTTAAGTTTTGAATACCGTGAATAGACTCCGGCATGAAATCCCAACTGATAAAGATCTGATTCTGAATATGTACCACCTAAATCGCCCACTTTGTTAGGCCCGAGTGATTGATCATAAAATAAATCGATACCGGTACCAAAGGAATATTTCATCCAGGGTATATATTTGTAATCTATCACAAGCGTGGAAATAAAATAGTAATTTCCTGAAATCTGATCATCTGTTTTCGAACCACCCGATAAGACAAGTTCGATATTGTGTTTTTCGAGTCTTTTTTCTCTTGCTATTGTAATACGTTGATATCGGTTTGAAACCAGGTTGAAATAATATGCTGCATGTACAGTGACACAATTTATACCCAGATTAGGCGTAGCAAGTTTGCCATTGGAAAAATGAGTGAATCCGAATCCTGCTGAAACTTCATTTCTGTTATCGAATCTAAATCGACCGGTATATCTGAAATTGATATACATATTCATTCCGGAGCTAATGGCCATGTTTGTCGGGTTCTTCTCCACATCAAATTTTTTCGTCAGATATGCTGCTCCAAAACCAATTCTATACCACGAACTGAATTTTCTCCGTCCGGATCCAAATGGAACATCCATAAACAAAAACAGCGCATGCGCTTTTCCGAAAACATCATTGTTTCCAAGGGATGTATAAAAATACCCTGCCCCCATTCTGGGATACCTGTACAAATTATCCCACTGTCCGCGTCCGTATGTGTCAGTCGTCAGATTCAACTCAAGACCTGAAATTCTTGATTGTAAAGAATAAGCAATAGAACTGTGATGAGGATAAATATATCCATAATGCGTTTCAATACCGAGCCTGAGATTATTTATCAGTTTTAAACTGTCGGTTGTCACTG
>JAFGQO010000162.1 GCA_016935615.1 Bacteroidales bacterium | reverse complement strand
TATTACAGATGGAAACGACAAGGCATCCTAATACTAAATTCAACCGTGAATACGAGTCACGATTCTTGATTCTTTTCTGGATTGGATTCATTATATATACATCAGCATTTGCTATTTCAACAACTGGACAAGTAAACTATGTCATTTGTAATATTCTTCAGGTTATTGGGCTATTATTAATTATTCCAACTTCAGTTTTCCTTATCGATTTTAGAATTGATGATGGTTATCTGAAGTTTCTGATGTGGCTATACATAATCTGGACAATAAGTGTTGTTATAAGAGGTTTTGTTTTTGAATATGATGTCATAAAGCTGCTACTTTTCAACGCCTTTGAGTCTTTATTCATATATTTCGTTCCAATTGTTGTTTTCTTCCCAAGAAATATTCAACATATTAAAAAAGTGTTTCTGGTAATCCTAATACTTGGTATTATTTATGTCTTGTATTCAACCATATTTTTAAAGCAACTACTTGTCTCTTATGATTTAAAAGAAAGTCAGGATATAATTGAATATTTTTCAAAAACATTAAGTATTCCATGTGGCTTTATAATAATGACTTACATTTATCATAACAGGAAGGTTAATCTTTTTGCTCTATTTGTTTTAGGGTTTACTTTTGTTATGGCAATTGTTAGGGCAAGACGTGGTTTGGCTTTTTTATCTTTTTTCCCAATTTTAGTATCATATGTCTTTTTTCTTTTTTATTCCAAGAATAACTTTTTGAAGGTGATATTTATGTTGGCCCTAGTGATTATGATCACTTTGGGCTTTTCTTATTCCCAGTCTATATTCGGTTATTTCGGACAAAAAAGTACAACTAGTTGGTTTATTGATAGAATTACCCAAGATACAAGGAGTGAAGTTGAAGAGTATTTTTACCAGGATATGAAGCCAGTCGATTGGATCATAGGTAAAGGTATTAATGGACAATATTATTGTCCTGGTGTTGAATTAGGACAAGGTAGAATTTCAATTTTCAGGCGAGGAATTGAAACTGATTATTTGACGATTATTCTCAAGGGTGGAATAATAAGTCTCGGGTTGATATTACTCATTGCATTGCCCGCAATTATAAAAGGATTTTTTAGTTCAAGAAATTTGTTGGTTAGAGCCGCAGCAGCCTGGGTTTTTCTATATTTAGTTTCTTTGTATCCAGCTCCTGTAACAACTTTCACACTAAATTATCTTATAGTTTGGATATCAATAAGTCTGTGTTACTCTCATAAAATCCGGAATTTAACTGATGATGATCTGATAGGCTATTTTAAAATAAATGAAACCGATATTCAAAATATCTAGGTTCTATTTTTTACCACCGAGTAAGTAATTCTTTATTAGCTAATTAGATTCTTTGGATGACATTTCATAGAGTTCTGATCTTCGGGCAGCCTTTCAATGATTTTTCCGGAGGTGGCATTACCCTTACAAATCTCTTCAAAGGATGGCCCTCCGATAAAATTGCGGTTGCATTTCTAGGCCATGGCCTGTTCAATGTTACAACCGATATATGTAAAGTCTACTATCAGCTCGGACGGGAGGAACACAAATGGATTTTCCCTTTCAACCTTATCCAGAGAAAATTTGAATCGGGACTAAAAGATTTTAAAAAATCCGGCGAGTTTACCGTTAACCATATTCAAAAAGGACTAAGGTACCGGCTGGTTAACAGTCTCTTTTATCCTTTCCTGAGGTGGATTGGTGTTTTTCATTTTGCTTCAAGATTATCTGTTTCGGAAAGTTTCAGGAACTGGCTGATAGAATTCAAACCGGAAATCCTGTATCTTCAGGTTTCCACCCGTGAAGAAATACATTTCGCGAATGAACTGATTGACTTTCAAGATTGGCCGTCTGTTATTCATATTATGGATGACTGGCCGTCAACAATAATAAATAAGGGACCATTTAGAAAATTCTGGGAAAGAAAAATTGACGGTGAATTAAAGTCACTTTTGGAAAAAATCAATTTGCATCTTAGTATTAGTGATGCAATGTCTGCGGAATATCTTAAAAGATATGGAAAGACTTTTCTCCCTTTTCATAACCCGATAGAAATCGACTCCTGGCTGATTCACTCCAAAAAGGAGTTTTCGCTTAGCAATGACAATATAAGGATCCTTTACTCGGGACGCCTGGGAATTGGGATAACGGAATCAGTAGTAGAAGTAGCCTCTGTGCTGGAATCCTTAAATGCAGATGGCTATAAAATCAAATTCCACATACAGACACCTACAAAGGAACCTAAGATCCTTTCCCGGCTGAAAAAATTCAACACCGTAATAATCAATCCCTTTGCCGATCTAAAAGACATTCCAAAGATATTTTCAAACGCAGATATTCTAGTCCTCGCTAATGACTTTAGTAATGAGGGGCTTAAATATTTAAAATTCTCCATGCCGACCAAGGCTTCAGAATACATGATTTCCGGAACTCCAATCCTGGTCTACTCTCCGGAGGAAACAGCAGTCTCAAGATTCTTTATACAAAATGAATGTGGCTTGGTTGTTTCCAGGCATGATCATGAAGCGCTTCTGGAAGCATTCAGATTTATTATAGACAATAAGGAATATCAGGAAAAAATAAGCCGGAATGCAGTGCGATTTGCGATGGAGAAATTTGATGCCGGAAAGGTAAGAAATGAGTTCCAAAATCTTATTAATCACTTATCTAATAATAGTAAAAATGTTCTCTGACAAAGTACTATTGATTACAGGAGGAACGGGTTCATTTGGAAATGCTGTCCTGCGAAGGTTTCTGGATACAGGAATAAAGGAAATCAGAATATTTAGCAGGGATGAGAAAAAGCAGGATGATATGCGTCAGTTCTACAGAAACCCGAAAATCAAATATTACATTGGGGATGTAAGGGATTTTGAAAGCATTAACAGCTCCATGAAGGGTGTGGATTATGTTTTTCATGCTGCTGCACTGAAACAGGTTCCCTCTTGTGAGTTTTTCCCGACCGAAGCAGTCAGGACAAATGTTTTGGGTTGTGAAAATGTTCTGAATGCTGCATTGGAAAACAATGTAAACAGGGTTATAGTCCTGAGCACAGACAAGGCTGTCTATCCAATTAATGCAATGGGAATGTCAAAAGCCCTGAGCGAAAAAGTAATGATAGCAAAATCCCGCGATCTGAATTCCTCAAGGATGGTATTCTGCGGTACACGTTATGGTAATGTAATGGCATCAAGAGGATCGGTTATTCCATTATTTATTGATCAGATTAAAAAGGGACAACCATTGACCGTAACAGATCCCAATATGACACGTTACATGATGACTCTTGACGGGGCAGTGGACCTTGTTTTGTTTGCATACAGAAACGGAAAGCCCGGAGATATCTTTGTTCAGAAAGCTCCAGCTGCTACAATTGAAGTTCTCGCGAAAGCGTTGCTGGAATTATATGACTCAAAAAGTGATATCAGGATTATTGGAACACGTCATGGTGAGAAATTGTATGAAACGCTCGTTAACAGAGAAGAAATGGCGAAAGCCGAAGATCTGGGTGATTATTATTGCATACCAGCCGATACAAGGGATCTGAACTACAACAGGTACTTCACTGAAGGGAAATCAGAAATTTCACAGATTGATGAATATAATTCACACAATACACACAGAATGAGTATTGAGCAAACCAAAAAAATGCTTCTGGAATTGGACATGATCAGAGATGACCTTAGGATTTGAAGTGGTGAGGCTTTTATTGAATAATTTAAACAAAGAATATGGATTACCCAAGAGTATTGATCTTTGGTCAGCCGTTCAACAACATACATGGTGGGGGAATTACCCTGACTAATTTATTCAAAGGCTGGGATAAAAGTAAGATTGCTGTTGCTGATTCAGGACATATGATGAATGAAATCACAAGGGATGTCTGTGATATTTACTACCAGCTTGGAAATGAAGAATACAAATGGTTGTTTCCGTTTAATCTGATACAGAAGAAATACAAATCAGGATTGAAATCATTTTCTGAAAAGGATGCACAACGGGGAAATGAAACTAAAAATGGGATAAGATATAAGCTTGTAAATAGCCTTTTCTATCCTCTTATGCAATGGTTGGGATTATTTTATTGCGTAATAAGGATTAAAATGTCTTCACAATTCAGGAATTGGCTCACTGAATTCAACCCCGATGTCTTATATGTTCAGGTTACAACACGCGAGTCCATACTTTTTGTCGCAGAATTGATTGAGTATTTAAAAATTCCGGCTGCAATTCATTTTATGGATGATTGGCCTTCTACAATTATAAAACCCGGATTATTCAAAAATTACTGGAAGAATAAAATTGATAGTGAATTGAAGGTATTGCTTGGCAAAGTTGATCTTCATCTGAGTATAAGTGATTCTATGTCGGTGGAGTATAAAAAGAGATATGGAAAAGAGTTCCGGGCTTTCCATAACCCGATCGACACAGGTTTCTGGCTTCCTCATACTAAAAACGACTTTTCAATAGATAAAGAAAATGTAAAAATATTGTGTTCGGGTAGGATCGGGCAGAATGGGATTTCTGAATCCTTGATAGAGGTAGCATCAGCTATAGATAAAATGAACAGAGATGGTTTGGGAATAAAACTCCATATCCAAACATCAACCAGGGAAAAATCTATCATTAACCGTCTCAATGATTTCCATTGTGTCACTTTCAACGCTTTCGTCAATTATACCCAACTTCCTGAGATTTTTTCTGATGCTGATATTTTGCTTCTTGCAAATGACTTTGATTCAAAGAGTATAAGTTATCTGAGGTATTCAATGCCGACCAAGGCATCAGAATATATGATTTCAGGTACTCCTGTTCTGGTATATACGTCAGGCCTTGCAGCTGTTTCAGTCTTCTTCAGTGAACATCAATGTGGTTATTGCATTTCAAATAATTGTGAAGAAGAAATAATAAAGGGGATAAGATTCCTTATAGTTAATAAAGAATATCGAAGGAAAATAAGCAATAATGCTGTAAATACTGCGATAGAAAAATTCGATGCCATAAAAGTTCGTAATGAATTTCAAAATTTATTGTCAAGCTTAACTGCGTGCAGGGAAAAATAAGCAAAGCGTTGGTAACAAACTGGTTTTAGAGGAAATGAAAAAACAAATGAGCCAATAGAAAGAGAAAAATGAGAAGTTATGTCAGAGATTGGGCTCGGATCACAGTCATACATGAAACAAACAGAAGGAGGAAGGGTTCTGGTAAAAGTATTGTGGACAGGCGGTTTTGATTCGACCTACCGGATGGTCGAACTATCACGGTATGATGTTGTCGTCCAGCCTTACTATTTATCTGATAAACATAGGCATTCAGAGAAGTTTGAACTGGATGCCATTAGTGAAATTACTGACGATATTGAAAAATACCCCGGGACAAAATCTAAGATTCTTCCTTTGATAAGGAGACAGATTTCTGATTTGAAACCGGACAAAGAAATCCTTTCGGCATATAAAAGGTTACTCGACATTTCTTATATCGGGCCACAATATATTTGGCTGGCTGAATTTGCCAAATCAATTAATGGGCTGGAGCTTTGTATAGAAATGCTTGATTGCCAGAGTGGAGCAACTTATTGTATTCGCAGAGAAGGGGAGCTGAAGAAAATCAATGAGGGTGGTCTTGTTTATTGGATACTAAATGAAGAAAAATCAAGCAGGGATATTTTGACTGTTTTTGGATCTTTGCACTTTCCAATAATTGAACTTAGCAAAGTGGATATGCTCGAGGGATATAAGCGTATGGGATTCTATGAAACAATGAAGAAAACCTGGTTTTGTCATACACCGGTAAGGGGAGAACCCTGCGGAGTATGTAATCCCTGCAAACACCTCATTAAAGAAGGTCTTTCATTCAGGATGCCTCCTGCAGGGATGGAAAGGTATAAAACCGAAATTCATTATAATAATGCAGGTTGGTTTAAGTATTGGAAAAAAATCAGATACAGGATTTACGGTTATTGAGAAGATTATATATTAGTGGGCTAAAAATCTGTTCGTTACTCATTGTAATTAAGATTTTATGAAATCAATGATAATACTGACTGACGAGCAATCAGAATTCCTGGTATCAAGAGCTGATACCTTGGGCTACACATCAATGGATGTCGGCAAAATAGCGGATTACTTTAAAGCCAGGGATTTCTCCGTCAGGATTTGCAGATTCAGCGAGCTGAATCTCAGGGATAATTATACGGGCGTCTACGTCCTGTACCAGTCATCTGAAACTCCCGGCGGGTTTTACAAACGGTACATTGAAAGTATAATCTATTTTCTTGAGAAAATGGGGGCAATCACTCTACCGGAATACGAATACCTAAGGGCTCATCATGATAAGGTATTTATGGAACTCATGAGATCAAAGTTCTCTGATAGTGCACTTAAGTCTTTGGAAAGCCAGCCTTTTGGCTCATGGGTGGATGCACTTAATTATGATTCCGTTTTCCCTGTTGTGGTAAAGGCCGCTTCAAGTTCAGCTTCTGCAGGTGTTTTTCTTGCCCGGAATAAAACCGAATATGATAGAATAGTGAGAAAGGCAGGGAAGGTTATAGTTGCCGGCGGACCGGCTGATTTATTAACCGGATGGTTCAAGACCCAGACAAAACGTTTGATCAAGTTGCTTGATCCGTCAAAGAATAAGTATTACTGGAAGTATAATACCACTCCCCTAAGCATGCCAGTGGTAGTCCAGCCGTTTGTGGATGGACTTGAGGGTGATTTTAAGGTTTTATTTTTCGGCGGGAAATATTTCAGCATGTACCGTAAGAACCG
>JAFGQO010000161.1 GCA_016935615.1 Bacteroidales bacterium | reverse complement strand
TAAACTATTTGCTTCCTGAACTTACACTAAAATTGAATACGATTGAGAGAAACATCAAACACAATATGAATTTCTATAAGACTGGTAAGGATATTGAGTTATTGAGAAATGAAATCGTGAAGATTGGAGAGCAGTTGGATGAAATTGATATTGCCTTTGTATATCAATTGAATTCAAATGATTTTAACATAGCTTGTGGTAATAAAACAAGAAAATTCATTGAATACGTGCGAAGAATCTATTCTAAACAATTGGATAATTCCATAGAAGATAAAGATGCTTTATTGCTTGAACTGCGAAACAGACTGGGGGGGAATGAATCATTAATAGCCTATAAACAGAATTACCACAATACCAAGGTTGAAGAGCTCGTATTAAACAAGAGGGAAACTTTAAAAATAGCAGAAAATAATAATCAACTTATAAGAAAGGACGAGCCGATTTTTATTCTGCCTGATATGAAGTTAGGCAGGGCACACCTTTTCGCTCCTGAAAAAAGACTATTCAATCTGTACATAGATACTTACTGGTTCAATTTGTTAATAATTCTCTTGATGGCTTTGCTTTTCTATTGGTTATTACTGGTTGAAGCCCTAAAAAAAATCATGAAATTCCTCAGTATATATAATCTGGATACACTGTTAAGAAATCTAAAGGAATATTTAAGTTTTATTATTAAACCAATAATAAAGAATAGCATGGATAATTAGATTTTAAAGTAAGCTTTTTATTAATTTTATTCATTAATAATAATTCATATCCTATGATGATAAAGAACATAATATTAGGCGTATTTCTTTTGTTATTTGTATTTGGATGCAGGAACAACAGTTCTGAAAAAAAAGTAAAGAACATTGAAGATGAACTTTACGGGTTTGATCAGATGGAAGAAATGAAGGATGTATACTACCGATTCCCATCGCCTGATGAGATGTTGAATTTTATTGACAAGAAAGAACTTCAGTTTGATGATGTAATATTGCTTCCTACTGAAAATGCCAAAGGTTATATAGATTCAAAATCTCAAGCTCTCAATCTGGGTATATATATAGCTGATCTTGCATACATAACACTTTTTCAAAGGCAAAAAGAAGCTTTAATATATTTTACTGTTGTCTACGGTTTAAGCGATAAACTCAGAATTGCTTCAGCTTATGATCCTCATATGCTTAAGAGATTTGAAGACAACATCAAGAATGTTGATTCACTTAAGGTACTTACCGATGAAGCTATGACATATTTAACTGATTATCTTGTTGAAAATCAGAAAGAAAAAACCTTTGCAATCATATCAATTGGCGGATTTGTGGAAAGTATGTATTTAGCCTTCCATATGGCTGATGGATTCAATGAGGACAATATAATAATACAGAGAATATCTGATCAAAAGCTTGTTCTTGAGAATTTAATTCACTATTCACTTGCCTATTCTGATGATCAGAATGTTTCCGACGCATTAAAACTATTGTATCCGATCCGGACCGTATTTAATGAGTTTCTCACTGTAACGCAGGAAACAATTGTAGAAAAAACAGAAGATGGTAAATTAATCATTAAGGGTGGTGAAAAAATCATAATAACCGAAGAACAGTTCAATAAACTCAAAGAAATAACTTTTAAAACACGAAAATCAATAACTGAAAATCTGGAAAACTAAAATAAAGCATGAAAAACACACTATATCTAATCTTGTATACGACCCTATTGTTATCGCCTTTTGTTTCATTTTCACAAGATTGTACTGACTATCATCAGTATCATTGTATGTATGCTGATTACTCTTTTTATTACAGCAGGCAATCTAAGAGCGCACTTTTTAAGCGAGGACAGACAAGTGAACTTAAAATTGTTGCGTACAGTGGTGAGGACTATTACATTGCCGTATGTGCACACCGCAAATTTGGAGATATTCATTTTCGAATCCTGGAAGATAATGCAAATAGAAATGTTATCTATGATAATGCAGATGATGAATACAATGAATCCATTGTTTTTTCAAATGAAATTACACGGAATTTAATTGTTGAAGTAACGGTTCCTGATGATGGAACGAAAGATACCAATGATCGCAGATGTGTTGGTGTTGTAATTCAATTCAGAAAAACAGAAACTGTCGAAGAAAACAGAGGCAAGCTGGGTTTCTGATCTGATAATTTCACTAGAATAAAATTTAGTTAAACATTTGTTTATTAATCAATTAATATCATAATATTTAGCATACTGCATATTACACCGTGGAACCCTCATAATTTTGTTCATGCCCTTTTTTGAACGATAGTGCATGAGGGTTTCATTCGAACAAATGCTTGCTGACATTCTATTTGTAAGTTCCTTATTATTCCTCAGTGTTTGAGTAAATTCACATTTGATATCCCGGTCACAAAGCTAAAAATTCGGGACCCTGGAGAAAAACTATATCCACAGGGATACTTTTTGACTCTATCAGATTAAGATCTTGTTCAAGTTCCGATGTAATAATTCCATACTTCTTCACCATTTCTTCAGCACCCGTGTAATTTCCATCTCCCTGTATAACAATTATTTCTCTTGATAAATCCTGAATAGCCAGCTGCATTTTTTCAAAATCCACAGCGTATTTTCCTTGCTCATTTCTTTTAAAAGCGCCTTTTTCTTTAAAATAGTTAAATCTGACGAGATTGGCTTTTCCGTGAGCACTTGATGAGCCAAATCGGATCGAACGAAAAATACCGGCAAGAAATGTAGTATAGTTTTCCATCAGATCAACATCCAATTCTCCCATTTTTTTTAATTCGGCAACCAGGAAAAGTGCCAGAATATCAGCCTTGCCTTCTTCCAGTGTGGTATATTGATCTTTAAGAGATTCTCTTACAGTACCTGTATTGTTTATTGTGTTTTTTATTCCCAAACCATGAGCTACTTCGTGGAACATGACATTTTCAAAGAATGCATCAAAAGTGATATATCTCTGTTGTTCTTCAACAATAAGTTCCCGGGCAATTGGCAAAAGGATTTTCTCAAATTTGGCTTGCATAGAGTTTTTTAATTGCAAACGTCTGCTCCCTTTTTTCAATTGAACTTCCTCGTCATTGGGAAGATTAATGGCAATTGTTTTTCCCCCTGAATTACAATCTCCTGAATAATATAAAGCATCATAGGCAGCGAGGTCTGAATTTGATCCCGGAGATTCTGTTTTGTATTTTGGTTCAACAGGCAATTTCTGCTGCAGTGCCGGCAATAATGCTGCATATTTATCCAGTCGTTCGCTCCATGCTTTGTCCTTCAATAAAATAAATGCTTCATGAGCAGCTTTGTATCCAAAAAGCTGATCCTCATAATTTTCGATTGGACCAACAACGAAATCTATGAGGTTGTTTTTCATATCCATCCATGCCATATCACTGGCTTGATAATCATCGTTTTGAAAAGCCCTGGCTCTGAGTTCAAGATAGGTCCTGAAGTCATCATCTTTAGCCAGGAGGGCCGCCTGTTTCAATAATTCTGATACTTTTTGGATTTGTTCAGCGAATGCCACATGATAGGGGATGCAGATAAGATTACCACTTTCATCTCTTCTCAGGAGTGTATACTGACTTGTTTTTTCCGGGTCTGCGAAAGCTTCGAACTCTTCTATTGTCATATCTGTCGGATAAAAATTAGCTCCTTCAGGTTTGTTTCCGATTGATTCGACAAAAGGTTTATCACCATTTAGTCTTTCCCAGGGACCGTAATTGATCTTTGTAAACTTCTTTAAATTTTCATCAGATATAGTATCCAGAAGCGCATTTTTATCGCCATAAGCTTCTACCCAGAATATTTCGTCCATAATGTCAGCAACCTGAATAAACAATTTCAACATCTCTTTCTGATCTTCATGAAGGAGTGAAATATCTGCCGTAAGTGTTACCTCAGCGTATTGATTAACTTTTTTCATCATTGGGTTATTTTCGTTGTGGGATGATGGCTTGCATCCAAAAAAAATGATCCCTGCTGTTAAAAGAATATAAATTTTTTTCATCTGTTTATATTTTATTTTCAATTGTCAGATGGAACTTACCATGATAAAATAATCATGCTCGTGTGTGTTAAAATTATGCTTATTTTATCATGGACGTTTCATAGTAAGCTAAATCGTTAAATACAATGTCATTTAATAAGCAATAGCGAAAAGCACTCTTTGTTTTGAGGGTTTTCCTGAATAAATACATTTTCCTTTTTCAGATGAAGAGTCAAAGGGAATGCATCGTATTGTAGCCTTGGTTTCTTCTTTAATTTTTAATTCGGTTTCATTGGTACCATCCCAGTGTGCCAGAACAAATCCACCTGTGGTTGACATGATCCTTTTAAATTCATTCCAGTCGTCTACCTTAAATGTGTTTTTGGTTCTGAAAGCCAATGCTTTATCATACATATTCTGCTGAATTTTTTCAAGCAGATCTGTAATATAATCTTCAATTCCATTAACAGGAACGGTATTTTTCTCAAGGTTATCCCGCCGTGCAACTTCAACAGTGTTATTTTCAATATCTCTTGGTCCGATAGCCAGTCGGACGGGGACACCCTTTAATTCATATTCTGCGAATTTCCAGCCTGGTTTGTGTGTATCTCTATCATCATATTTTACCGACATGCCTTTTGATTCAAGTTTTGTCTTTATTTCTGAGGCAAGTTTTGAAATTTTGTTGAATTGATCATTGTTTTTGTATATGGGAACAATAACAACATGTATCGGAGCAATTTTTGGCGGTATTATCAATCCATTATTGTCAGAATGCGCCATTATTAAAGCGCCGATCAACCGTGTGGTTACACCCCATGATGTTGCCCACACAAATTCTTCCTTGCCTTCTTTGGAGGTAAATTTCACATCAAAGGCTTTGGCAAAGTTTTGCCCCAGAAAATGAGAAGTACCCGTTTGAAGAGCTTTTCCATCCTGCATTAATGCTTCAAAAGTATATGTATTTTCTGCACCTGCAAACCTTTCTGTTTCTGTCTTATCTCCCTTAATAACAGGGATGGCCATGCATTTTTCTATAAAATCAACATATAAATCCAGTATGCGAAGAGCCTCTTCCTGGGCTTCTTGTTTTGTTGCATGCGCAGTGTGACCTTCCTGCCAAAGAAATTCAGCTGTTCGCAGAAACAGTCTGGTTCGCATTTCCCAACGTACTATATTTGCCCATTGATTTATCAGCAATGGCAGATCACGATAGGATTGGATCCAGTTTTTATAACTATTCCAGATAATAGTCTCTGATGTTGGCCGAATAATAAGTTCTTCCTCAAGCTTTGCATCTTCATCAACCACAACACCTTTACCATTATCTGCATTTTTCAGTCTGTAATGAGTTACTACAGCACATTCTTTGGCAAAACCCTCGACATGATTTGCTTCCTTGCTAAAGAAAGATTTGGGTATAAAAAGCGGGAAATAGGCATTTACATGGCCTGTTTCTTTGAATGCTTTGTCCAACAGAGCCTGTATTTTTTCCCAAATTGAATATCCGTATGGCTTTATTACCATACAACCTCTTACAGCTGAATTTTCTGCAAGATCTGCTTTCACAACCAAATCATTATACCATTGTGAATAATTTTCATCCTTATTTGTCAATTCTTTTGCCATGTTTTATATTTTGGTATAGTATTTGAAACTTATCTTTTAAAAACAATTCGTGCAAAGTAAAAAAATATTATTTATATATTCACCAAAATAAGAAATAGGAGGGTTGGTCATGAAAAACTTTAACTACATATTGATTTTTGCAGGTCTGGTTGTTATTTCTTTCCATTTTAACAGAGCAGATGCACAGGAATATGATGACCTCTATTATTCTCCAAAGAAAGATAAATCTGATGAACAAGTGACTAAGGATCATGAAAAAAGTGATTATGAGAAATACATCGAAACTTTGGAGAAAGAAGCTAACAACAAATCAGATAGTATTGTAGATAAAAGGGATGCACAGGAAGGATATGAATATGACAAGGATCTGGATTATGTTGGATCGGAATATGCCACTGAAGAGAAAAAAGCTTCAGACAATTCTGATAAGGAATATTATGATGAATACAACGGTGATTATGAATCCAGGATCAGACGTTCTAACTCATGTTGTTACAATTGCGGGTATTACGATGTTGTATATGTAGACCCGGGACCAAGATGGGGTTTTAGCTTTTCAATGGGTTATCCCTATTCAAGCTGGGGCTTTTATTACGGTTATCCAAGCTACTATAATTATTATAGCTGGTATTATCCATACTACTATTACTATCGACCTTATCCGTATTATTATGATTATTATTATCCGTACTATTCTTCCTATTATCATTATAATTATCCATACTATTATTATGACAGGAATATAAATTATTATTCTTCAAGATATTACGGCCATGGCTACAGAAGCAACAGGAGTTCCAACAGTACCTATTCTTCTTCCAGGAGAAGCTATTCCGGAACTCAAACTCCAACTTCAACTTCCGGTACGGCCAGATCCTATGATACACGGAGATCGAATACAGGAACTACAGGTTCAAATGTAAGTGCAAGGGAACCCTATGATGCTGCAAGAAGAAATGTAAGTTCAAGTCCGGAAAACAGAAGGACCCAGGAATACAGCAGAACACGTTCTGAAACTGAAACGAGATCTTCTTCATCTACTCGTGATCAGTCAGTTCGTTCTTATACACAACCTGTCAGAACAAGTACGTCTTCAGGTACCAGTGGATCTTACAACAGATCTTCCACAAACAGACAGTCTACCTATACCAGACCAGATTCATACGAAAGGACAGGTAGTACTCCGAGCAGAAGTTCAAATACCAGAACCTATAATACACCGAGGAGTTCTGGTAGCAGCAGTACCAATTCAAGAACTTATACTACACCAAGTCGGTCATCCGGCAGTAGTTCATCGTATAACAGAAGTTCATCAGGAACACGGAGCAGTAGCTCTTACAGGTCATCTGGTTCCAGTTCCGGAAGCAGTTCGACTTCCAGGAGCAGTTCATCTGGTTCCAGTTCCGGAAGCAGCAATTCATCAAGATCATCAAACCGACGTTAATTTATCATTGTTTATTAAATTCTAAGACTATGAAAAGGCTTATTCCTTTAATCATACTGGCCATTGTTTGTTTGCCGGGAAATGCTCAGGATTGGTATGATGCATTAAGGTATTCACAAACTTATGCCGGAGGTACTGCCAGATCAACAGCTATGGGTGGAGCATTTGGTGCATTGGGAGGAGATTTTTATTCCGTTTCACAAAATCCGGCAGGTCTTGGGGTGTACCGTAGCGCTGAGATTACTTTGACACCTGAATTGTATTATAATAAAAGTACTTCAAGGTACCTTGGTACGGAAACAGAAGATTATAAATACAATTTTAATCTGAACAACTTTGGCTATGTTGCCTCATTCAATAAGAACGAGAAAGGTTTTATCGGGTGGTCTATTGCATTTGGATTTAACCGATTGAATAATTATCACAGCAATATTATCATTGAAGGAGAAAATACCGAATCGTCACTTGGCGATCTGTTTGTTTCCAGCGCAAATTATGGAGATGGTAACGGGCCGGTTGATCCAATAGACCTGCGTCCGTTTGACGAAGGTTTGTTTTATGATAGTTGGGTCATGGATTTTGACACAATTACAGGATCGTATTACCTGAATGAAAATATAAGAAATACAGACGGTACTATTGGCAATATACAAAGAAATACCCTTGAGCGTTCAGGCAGAATGAACGAATGGGTATTTGCGGCGGGTTTTAATTACGGGCATTTTCTCTATTTCGGGGCTACTGTTGCTATTGTCCCTTTTCGTTTTGAAGAACGATCTAATTTCACAGAATTATCTTCAGCTTCCGGAACGAACTATTCTTTCAATTATTATGAAAAGCTCAGAGTTAGTGGTACAGGGATAAGCGGTAAATTCGGGATCATTGCCAAACCTGTTTCATTGCTTCGCCTGGGAGTAGCATTTCATACACCGGTTGTATATAGTATCAATGAAGTTTATGAAGCCAATATGACTTCTTCTTTCGTGAATGGTATTGTATATCCCCTGCAAATAGATGAATACGGAAACGAATATGTAATGTACGATGCTTCCCAGGATTATCAGATAGTAACACCCTATAAATTAATAGGAAGTGCTGCAGTGACACTTGGCAACTTCATGATTATCAGTGCTGATTGCGAGTACATCGATTATACATCCATGCGATTAAGAAAAGGCGGTGATGGATACGATTTTTATGAAGAGAACCAGGGAATAAAGGAAATCTATCGAAAAACCATCAACTTAAAAGCCGGAGCTGAATTCAGACTGGACATATTGTATTTCAGAGGTGGATTTGATTATTATGGAAGTCCGTATCAGAAAGATGAAATAAATTTTGATGCGCACCATTACATGTATTCTGCCGGTATTGGTTTCAGAGAGAAAAATTTTATTCTTGATTTTGCATGGAATTACAAGATGTTCGACGAAAGGTATATTTTATACAATCTGGAAGGAAGAAGACCGTATACAACCAATTTGGATTCGAAGATATCAAGGTTCATGCTTACCTTGGGTTATAAATTCTGATTGATCATTCATCTCAGTTTCATCATAACCGTCAGGTAATGCCATTTTTTAGTGATTTTTTACAAATATGAACAGCCTGCGGGCCTTCATTAAATAATAGATCAATGAAGCTAAGGTTCTCTTTGAATCCGTGCTTTTGTGCAAATACCTGAAAATATGTTACCGGAGAGAAAAAAGGATCAGGCTTCTGCATTCTTTTTTTGGGATGAATAATTTCCCTGTAATCGCATATGGAACCATCAGTTTCGGATTGAAAATTCTCTGTCTTTTGATAATGAATATTATGACCGATAATAGCAAATAAATTGTCAAGAAAATAAAAATTCCAATCCAGTAAAAACTTATATTTTTTATTATACAGAGGCTTTATCTCCTCTTCAAATATTTCGAAAAACGGGCTGTGTTTATAGGAAGAAACAAGGGCTTTCCAATGGATCTTATTCCATGGTGTATCGTAATCAATAGGTATATCCCGGGTTTTTGTTTTGTTGCCGTTGGGTTTTTTTACGGGGATCACCAGATCAAGAGGTCCGTTTGAGCCATAAATTGTTGCGCGGTTCCTGTAGCTTTGTTTCTGGAAGTTGTCGTGAACTTCAATATATATTTCCTGGCAAGTAAGGAGTTTTGAAAAATATTGAATGTTGGGAAGATATGTCGTGGACAGTAGAACTTTTTTACAAATCTGCATGAACCCTTTATCTATAATTTGTTAATCATGCTGGCAAGGTAACCTGCCCCAAATCCATTATCAATATTCACTACACTTACTCCGCTGGCGCAACTGGTAAGCATCCCCAACAAAGCTGAAATTCCGTTAAAATTAGCTCCGTACCCGACGGAGGTTGGGACAGCAATTACCGGTTTATCAACTATTCCC
Organism: Bacteroidales bacterium; assembly: GCA_016935615.1. GTDB lineage: Bacteria > Bacteroidota > Bacteroidia > Bacteroidales > UBA10428 > UBA10428. The sequence continues at coordinate 25,960 of JAFGQO010000161.1, read as the reverse complement.
CCCACAATGCTGGGCAAAGCTCCCTCCATACCGGCAACAACGATTACTACACGTGCTTTTCTGATTTCGCTTACCTTGTCATAGAAACGGTGAATGCCGGCAACTCCCACATCATAATATCTCCGGACTTCATTGTCAAATATTTCAGCAGTGACCGCAGCTTCTTCTGCAACTGACATATCGGATGTTCCGGCAGAAACAAGCGCAATGTGTGTATCAGGTATTTTGCCGGTAGTTTTTCTTATGGTAATGCAATTTGCTGCTTCATGGAAAACCGCCTTTCCGGCAATTTTCTGAACTTTATCAAATACCTCTTTTGTTGTACGAGTTACAAGGATGTTATTGTCATGTGTAAGCATATAATCAATAATACCTTCAATTTGTTTTGAAGTCTTGTTCTGTCCGAATACAATCTCCGGATAACCTGTACGCAATTGCCGGTGCGTATCGATTTTTGCATAATCCAGATCCTTGTAATCAAAATCCCTGAAGTAAGACAATGCCTCATCGGGCTGCAGTTTCCCTTCTTTAATGTTTGTTAGGATCTCTCGTAATTTTTGTTCGTTCATGTGGATAGTTTAAGTCAAAGGTCTGATTTTTCTGTTGCTTAATTGTTCAATCAATCGTAATGGTATCTGTTGCCTCACATTGTATTGAGTTTTTATTTTTTCAGTTTTTTCATACACTGCTCAACTTCCGAATACACGTCCTGCAACCTGACATTGTATTTTCTTGCGGCTTTTATACAATCTTCATATTCTGCTTTAAATTTGATTGACTTTCCTGAATAAATACCTTCTTTAATCCGTATCTCTCCAAATGATGTTTGAATTGTTGTAAGTTTTCTTTCGAGCATTGATTTTGTTACAGGGTAATAACGCAATCCGAGTGAAGTTGTTTCTTTAAGCAACAATTGTTCAATTTGTTCTTGTTGATCGTAATGACATAATACTTTAAGTTGTACGGCAGGTCTGGATTTTTTCATAATGATCGGAACCAGGAAAACATCCTGTGCGCCAATTTCCAATAAATTGTCTATAAGATAATCATAATACTCAGGGTTCATATCATCAATATTGCATTCAAACATCAGTGCACCGACTTTTTCAAGATGATTCGAATCGGATAGTTCACCCGAGTAAACACGCAAAACATTGGGTACCTGTAAATCGTAAAAGCCTATTCCATATGCAATTTCGCGAATCGTAAAATTTGTCTGATCGGTAAACTGATCAACAAGAGCTTTCAGTATAGCCGCTCCCGTTGGTGTAGTAGTTTCTTTATCAACAGCTCCTTTTTTTACGGGTATGTCTTTTAAGATCTCAGCAGTAGCAGGTGCAGGAACAGGATATGTACCGTGTGCGCATGTAACAAATCCGCCTCCCAATTCTACAGTAGAAGATAAGATCCTGTCAGGTTTTAGGTAATCTATACAAATTGCTGCACCTACTATGTCAACAATGGAATCAACCGCTCCAACCTCATGAAAATGTATTTCATTGATACCTTTCGAATGGATCTTTGCTTCTGCTTCTCCAAGCAGTTGAAAGATATGAATACTTTTTTCTTTTACAAAGTTATTCAAAGTACTGCTTTGAATTATTCTTTTTATATCCGAGAGGTTTCGATGAGGATGTGAATGCTTTTGATGATTGTGATTTTGTTCATGGATAAGCTCGACATCTGCTTTTGTACCGCTGATACCCATTTTTATGGTCTTATTCACACTGATCCTGTAGTCTTTAAGATTCAGCTTTCCTAATTCTTTAATGAGATATCCCGAAGGCACTCCTAAATCTATTAAGGCTCCCAGATTCATATCTCCACTTATGCCCGTAAAACAATCATAGTACAATACTTTCATCATGTTACACTATTTTTCAGATGACTAAAGTGATTATTGAATATCAAAATGCAAAGCTACAAATATATTCATCCTTAGACTGAATTTAAATTATAAGGGAAAATTAAAAAAGTTCATGATAAGATTTGTCTTTTCATTAAATTTCTAAAACAAAAAAAATGCAATGAAGAGAAGAGAATTTATTCGCAGGTCCCTTGCTGCCTCCATAGCGTCAGGTGCATTATTCTCAATGGGAAAATGGAATACTGTGCTGGCTTCCGGCACAAACCATTTGTTGCCCTTTGATCTTGTTGCTGTGAAAAGTGGCACTCCTGAAGAAATGTTTGATGCAGGTATTGCTGCCCTTGGAGGAATGAAAACTTTTGTAAAACCAAACCAGACAGTTGTAGTAAAACCCAATATAGGATGGGACGCTTCTCCTGAACGGGCAGCCAACACAAATCCCGGGCTTGTCGGACAGATTATCAGGCATTGTCTCGATGCGGGAGCTAAAAGAGTCATGGTATTTGATAAAACATGTGATGAATGGACACGATGTTACAAAAACTCCGGGATAGAAAAAGCCGTAAAGGATAGTGGAGGACAAATAGTTACGGGAGCAATAGAGGCCCATTACCGGCATGTTGATATACCGAAAGGGATTTCTCTTAAGGAAAATAAAGTGCATGAACTGATTCTTGAATCGGACGTATTCATCAATGTTCCTGTATTAAAAAATCACGGTGGTGCACAAATGTCCCTTACTATGAAAAACCTGATGGGAGTTGTATGGAACAGACGGTATTACCATGCAAACAATTTGCATCAATGTATAGCAGATTTTGCTACCTTTAAAAAACCTGATCTTAATGTAGTTGACGGATACAGAGTGCTGAAAAGAAATGGGCCGAGAGGAGTGTCGGTCAATGATGTGGCCATCATGAAATACCAGATACTGTCGACTGATATGGTAGCTGCCGATACTGCTGCAACAAAAGTTTTCGGAATAGAAACTGACAGGGTGAAACATATTGGTCTTGCAGAGAAATTGGGAGTAGGTACTACGGATCTTGATTCATTGAATATAAAGCGAATTACCATCGGATGAGAGAACAAAAATGGTTACGTCCTGCAAGGATTATCATTTCCATCTTGTTCCTTGCAGGTTTTTGTTTTATTTTTTCGGATGTTAAAGCAAAACTTCCATCAGGAATAACGCTATTCTTTACATTCTTTCAGTTTTTACCTTCTGTATTAAAATTCCCGCATCAACCGGGAATTATTGCCTCCGGGTTTTTCCTGATTATTTTGTTAACGGTTTTTTCCGGGCGGGTATATTGTTCAACATTTTGTCCTATGGGCATATTGATGGATGTTCTGGGATTTATTAAAAGAAAGTTGCCAATAAGAAAAAAGCGGAGAAAGTTCAGGAAACCTTTGAATTTCTTTAGGTATATACTATTAAGTGTGACTGTATTGTCTTTATTTATTACAGGGATATTTGCAATTAGCTGGCTTGATCCCTATGCAAATTTTGGACGGATAGCGTCAAACTTATACCAGCCAGTGTTTATATTCTTAAACAATATGATTTCTAAATTGCTCATTCATTTCAATGTTTATTCTATTCAGCCCCTTGCATTTAACATATTTCATCCCCTGCCTTTTTTTGCTGCTTTATCCATACTATTCACCATTATGGTCATGGTGTTCTTTCGTGACAGGTTGTATTGCAATACAATTTGCCCGGTTGGTGCATTTCTGGGACTAATTTCAAAAGCTTCCCTGCTCAAGATAAAAATAGACAGTTCATCCTGTACACAATGCGGAAAATGTCAGACTTCCTGTAAAGCCAATTGCATCAATATTAAAGAAATGCATGTAGATGAAACCCGATGCATTTCTTGTTTTAATTGCATTCAGGTTTGCGAAGAATCCTCTATTGGATACAAAAAGTCCAGGGGAATGAAAAATGAAACTATCAATAAAACAGATCAACGCAAACGGGATTTTATTAAGGCAGGTATTTTATTCATGGGTATAAATCCATTATTGGCTAAAGGTGAAGAACACCATAAGGAGGTCTCACAAGACAGGCCAAGATTTTGTACACGTGGGCCAATAAGTCCCCCTGGCTCAAGAAGTATAAAGCATTTAAAAAGCAATTGTATAGCATGCCAGTTATGTATTTCAGTATGTCCATCGCGTGTATTGCAGCCCGCATTTTTAGAATATGGTTTTACCGGCATGATGATACCCCGCCTTGACAATCAGGCAGGATTTTGCAATTACGATTGTACCAAGTGCGGAGAAGTTTGTCCTACAGGAGCTATTATCCCTCTTACAAAGGAAACCAAAAAAACAACACAGATTGGTACGGTACAGTTCAGAAAACACTTATGTATTGTTGAATCGGAAGGTACGGCATGCGGTTCTTGCTCGGAACATTGTCCGACCCAGGCAGTATATATGGTCCCTTATAAAGATGACCTTACTATACCTGAGGTGAATACGGATATTTGTGTTGGTTGCGGTGCCTGTGAACATGCTTGTCCTGTTACTGATCCTCATGCAGCAATATTTGTCTATCCGCATGAACAACACCAGACTGCATTAAAACCGGAAACTGAAAAGGTAAAAATGGAATCGACCGAGGAATTCCCTTTTTAAATCTATTCTTTCAACGAAAACAAATTACCTGATAATTTTAAACATTCTGCGAATTCTGATGTTGACCGGAAAATTTTTATCCCTGTTCAGGGACAGCCATATGAGTCTGGGTTTTCCAACAATATGATCTTCGGGTACATATCCCCAGTATCTTGAATCAAGGCTTCTGTGTCTGTTATCACCCATCATCCAGTAATAATCCATTTTAAAAGTATAGGTTGTGGAGGGCAGTTCATTGATGTATATGGTGCTGTCTTTTACCTTCAGATCATTTTGCTCATAATAATCAATAATTCGTTCATAAAGGGGAAGATTATCAAGAGTAATTGCTATAGTCTCACCTTTTTTTGGAATATATACAGGACCATAATAATCCAGGTTCCATTGATATCTTGAATCATGGGGAAACATTTTGTTATCATAGAAATCCGGTTCGCGATACAAAGGTTCGATTTTTTGAACAAATTTATTTTTCTGCAATAAGTTCACCATCTCTTGTGTTAAAGGGATTTGTATAAATCCTGAACCGTATTGAATATCTTCTGCGCTTATGCCTATTTGCTGAAGTTTTTTTACATTTAATCTTCGGCCGTTTGTTACTACCGCATAGTCATACTGAAGTCCCGGTATTTCTTTTTGTGATTTCCCGTTAACATATAACTGACCATGAATAATCTGTAAGGTATCTCCGGGGATCCCTACACATCGTTTAATATAATTGTCCCTCCGATCTACCGGTCGAACCAGTATATCCTGTTCTGACCAGAGTTTTTCTCTTCCAAGACGATAATAATCTTCATCAGTTTTTAAAGGTTGGTTGGCATATTTATCAAGATATCTTAAATTTTCAGCTTCTGCCCTGATTAAATAATAATAGCTGACACTTTGTAAGGATTTGTTTCTGCAAACTGTATCGCCTGCAGGAAAATTAAATACGACGGCATCATCATGCTTTATTTTACCAAAACCTTTAAGACGTTTGTAAGGCAACTGAATCCAGTCCAGATAAGATTTACTGTCTGTTCCGGGAATAGTGTGTTGCATAAAAGGGATTGCCAGTGGAGTATTTGGAAGTCGCGGCCCATAAGCTACTTTACTGACATACAAATGATCACCAATTAAAAGTGATTTTTCCATTGATCCTGTAGGTATCTTATAGTTTTGAAACAAAAAAATATTGATGATTGTAACAGCCACTACCGCAAAAATTAAAGCATCAAGCCATTCTACTGCCCAGTGATTTTTGCCTTCTCTTTTTTTCCATGGTGTCCAGTTTACTCTTTTGGTAAGGTACAGATCGACAATTACAGGTATTCCAAAGAGAAACCAATAATTGTCAAGCCAGATAACCCACAAAATGTATACAATTAAAGTAATTGAAAATCTTATAGTATTTCGTTTCCCGTATTTCTTAATAATATTCTTCATTTTATTGTTGTTTATTTGAAATCAATATGAATATCTTACCGGATGAATTTAAACATTTTATTCCATCTGATATTGTCAAACCATTTTTTATTTTTTTCAATAGAAAACCATACCATAGTAGCTTTGCCGATAATATGATCTTCGGGAACGAAACCCCAGTACCTTGAATCATTTGAATTGTGCCGGTTATCACCAAGCATAAAATAATAATCCTTTTTAAAGGTATATTTATCTGATAGAATATTGTTTATATATATTGAATCATTGATTACCCGAAGCGTATTGTTTTCGAAAGATGAAATAATTTTACGGTACAAAGGTAAATTTTTACTGTTCAATTCAATCGTGATATTTTTTTGAGGTACTACTACCGGACCAAAATTATCCTCAGTCCAGTAATAGCTTTCTTCAAATGGGAAAATCTGATTGTTAACAGAGGAGGGGTCTGTGTTTTCGTATCGGATAATGGCTTTAAAATAGGCGGAATCCAGCAATTCGCGATACATTTTGCGAGTTAGCGGAAGACTGTAAATGGAATTGTAAGCGTTATAATTTATATCATAAAGAGAAACCCCAAGCTTTTTAAATATTGCGGTATCTTCATAATTGCCATATGATTTCAGCGAATAATTAAACTGACTGCTTTTAAATTGGGGCTCAGATTTTTTATTCACGATAGCCCGGCCATGCAATATTTGAACGGTATCGCCGGGTATCCCAATTACTCTTTTTGTATAATTATCTCTTTTATCAATCGGACGGTAGATTACTTCATAATTTTTTCTGACATAATCTCTGCCAAATTGCCTTACCATCTGATAATAATTCTTATCGGGTTGATCTTTAATAATTGTGTCTCCTTCGGGATAATTAAAAACAACAACCTGATAGTTTTTTATTTTACTTATTCCCTGTAGTCTTTTGTAGGGAAATGTAATCCATGTGGCAAACGATTTCCTGTTCTTGGTAAAGGGAAGTGTATTATGTGTGAAGGGTATTGTAATCGGTGTCATTGGTAAACGAGGGCCATAGCGCAATTTGCTTACGAATAAATAATCCCCCACACCCAGTGTTTTTTCCATCGAAGATGTTGGAATAGTATAAGCTTCAATAAAAAAAGTACGAATAAAGATGGCCAGCAATACAGCAATTATCAGGGAATCAATAAACTCAGTTGAAAGCTTATATTTTTCTCCCTGGGGTTTTCTTTTACGCCAAAATCGCCAATTGACAAACTTAGTAAGGTATATATCAGCGAAGATTATAAGGCCGAAACACAGCCAGTAATTTCCAACCCACATTACAAATAATACATAAATCCCTGAGCTTATAAAGAATCTCGAGAAGGGATTTTTCAGAAGACGTGAGAGTTTTATGCTATTTTGGCGAAAATTCATTGATTGTGTTAATCTGTTTTCATTATATCTTCCATTGAAAAAACACCTTTCTTATCTGAGATGAATTCAGCTGCTAAAACAGCTCCATAAGCTAAACCTTTTCTGCTTTTTGCAGTATGTGCAATCTCAATATAATCTACATCTGAATGGTATTTTATCTTGTGGATTCCAGGTACTTCATTTTCCCTTTTCGCCTGGATGCAAAGCGTATTCTTTTCTTTAGATTCATTAAGTTTCCAGTTCTCTTTTCTATCCAACTTGTTAATAATTCCTTCAGCCAGAGAAATAGCGGTTCCACTGGGAGCATCAAGCTTATGAACATGATGAATTTCTTCAATTTCTACATTGTATTCATTATACTTATTCATCAGTCCGGCAAGGTAATTGTTCAGCTTAAAGAATAAATTAACTCCAATACTATAATTTGGAGCATAGAAAAACGTTCCGTTCTGTTCTCTGCATATTTTTATTACTTCGTCATATTTGTTAAGCCAGCCTGTTGTACCGCATACAATTGGTATACCTGCTTCAAAACATTTGATGATATTGTTAAAGGCGCTGTCTGGAGTAGAAAAATCAATTGCTACATCTGCATTACCCAGGTTTTGTAAAGAAAAATCATGGAGGTTGTCGATGTCAATCTTCAATGTTACTTCATGGTATCGTTCCAGCAATGTTTTTTCAATTTCTCTTCCCATTTTGCCATAACCAATAAGAGCAATTTTCATTTTTAAATGTGTTTATTCATCAAAAATAAAAAAGGGAAGCTTAATAATTGCTTCCCTTAAGATTATTTAAGAATTATTTTATTTCACAGCCTTAACAATTGCTTCAAAAGCATCGGGGTGATTCATAGCCAGGTCGGCCAATACTTTCCTGTTAAGTAAGATTCCTTTTTTATTGACTTTGTTAATGAACTCAGAATAGGACAAACCATACGGTCTTACTCCGGCGTTAATTCTCTGGATCCAAAGTGATCTGAAATTTCTTTTTTTCGTACGTCTGTCTCTGTATGCATATGTTAAGCCTTTTTCATAAGCATTTTTAGCTACAGTCCATGTATTCTTCCGTCTACCAAAATAACCTTTTGTTTCTTTCAGTATTTTTTTTCTTCTTTGCCTTGAGGCAACCGTGTTTACTGAACGTGGCATTTTACAAATTATTAATGAATGGTTAGCGTCACTCTTTAGCGTGATCTTACAGCTAATACACTCTGATTAAACATACATTTGATTAATTTATTTCATTGCAAGAAGAAGCTTGGCATTTTTCTCGTCGGTCTTACTCACAGTACCAAAATAGCCCAAATTTCTTTTTCTCTTTTTTGACTTTTTAGTCAGAATATGACTTTTGTATGCATGCTTCCTTTTGATCTTTCCTGAACCGGTAAGTGAAAAACGTTTTTTGGCACCGGCATTCGTCTTCATCTTAGGCATTTTAACTCTTTTTTCTATGTTAGTATCTATTTTTTCTTCTTTGTTGTTTTTGGAGATAGAATTATGATCATTCTTTTCCCTTCAAGCTTTGGCATTTGTTCCAGTTTGCCAAAATCCTCCAGATCTTGTGCAAGTCTTAGCAACAATATCTCTCCATCTTCTTTGTAAATAATTGTACGTCCTTTAAAAAAGACGTAAGCTTTAACCTTTGCTCCGTCCTCGAGGAACCTTTGCGCATGTCTGAGTTTGAAATTGTAATCGTGCTCATCCGTATGCGGGCCAAAACGTATTTCTTTTACTACTACTTTGGTTGTTTTGGCTTTTAGTTCCTTCTGTTTCTTTTTCTGTTGATAAAGAAACTTCTGGTAATCTATTATTTTACAAACAGGAGGGTCAGCATTTGGAGATATTTCTACCAGATCCAATTCCATTTCGTCAGCAATCCTTAGTGCTTCTTCAATTGAATATACGCCGGGATTTTTAAGATTATCTCCGACAACCCTTACCGATTTGGCTCTAATTCTCTCATTAATTGCAAACTGAGGTGCTTGTTCTCTGGGTCTGAAACCACCTCTTTTGTAACTTGGTCCTGCTATAGTTTTATCCTCCCGATATTAGTTAAACTTAAATTATATCTCAGCTGTTTGCTTTTTAACTTCTTTTTTAATAAAATCGGCGAATTTATCGAGTTTCATTGCACCCTGATCTCCTTCACCTTGTTTTCTTACTGCAACAGTGCCTTCCGATGCCTCTTTTTCGCCGATGATCAGAAGATAAGGAATTCTCTTTAACTCACTCTCCCTGATCTTTTTACCTATTTTTTCATTCCTTGTGTCAATCAGGGTGCGAATATCGGAATTATTTAGAAAATTTAAAACTTTTTCAGCATAATCATGGAATTTTTCACTTATAGGAAGCACAATTGCCTGATCAGGTGTCAGCCATAGTGGAAATTTTCCTGCCGTATGTTCAATAAGCACGGCCACAAAACGTTCCATGGATCCAAAAGGAGCCCTGTGAATCATTACAGGCCTGTGTTTCTTATCATCACTTCCAATATACTCAAGCTCAAATCTGTCAGGAAGATTATAATCTACCTGTATAGTGCCCAGTTGCCAGTTTCTCCCCAAAGCATCTTTTACCATAAAATCCAGTTTTGGTCCGTAAAAAGCGGCTTCACCATATTCTATGATGGTTTTTAAACCCTTTTCTTTGCTGGCTTCAAGGATAGCTTTTTCTGCTTTTTCCCAGTTCTCGTCAGTTCCGATATATTTCTCTTTATCCTTTTTGTCTCTGAGTGATATTTGCGTAGTAAAATCAGCAAAATCCAGGACTCTGAAAATATAGAGTATAATATCAATAACTTTCTTGAATTCATCCTTCAACTGATCGGGACGACAGAAAATATGTGCATCATCCTGGGTAAATCCCCTGACTCTTGTCAAGCCATGCAATTCACCACTTTGTTCGTATCTGTATACGGTCCCAAATTCAGCCATTCTTACAGGAAGATCTCTGTAGGAATGGGGTTTGCTTTTATAAATTTCACAATGATGAGGGCAGTTCATGGGTTTCAGTAAGTATTCTTCACCTTTTTGGGGGGTATGAATGGGTTGGAACGAATTTTTCCCGTATTTTTCATAATGGCCCGAAGTAGTATATAGTTCTTTTTGACCAATATGAGGCGTCATTACCTGTTCGTATCCATATTTACGCTGCACTTTTTTTAAGAATTCCTGAAGTCGTTCCCGTAATGCAGTACCCTTTGGCAACCAGAGTGGCAATCCGAGTCCGACAGTTTGAGAAAATGTAAATAACTCCAGCTCTTTGCCTATTTTCCTGTGATCTCTTGCTTTTGATTCCTCAAGTAATTCCAGGTAATCGTCGAGCATTTTTTGCTTTGGGAAAGTAATGCCATAGATCCGTGTGAGTTGTTTCCTTTTTTCGTCTCCCCGCCAATATGCACCTGCAACACTTAGTAGTTTAATTGCTTTGATATAGCTTGTATTCGGAAGGTGAGGACCACGGCATAAGTCAGTAAAATTCCCATGCCTGTATACGGAAATTGTACCGTCTTCCAATTCATTGATCAGCTCAAGTTTGTATTCATCGCCTTTTTTTCTGAATAGATCTTCAACTTCCTTTTTACTGATCTCTTCTCTTATATAGTTATTTTTTTGTTGAGAGAGTTCTTTCATCTTGTTTTCGATCTTTGGCAAATCGGAATCGCTAATTGTAATTCCATCACCCGGATCAATATCGTAATAAAAACCATTTTCAATGGCAGGACCAATCCCGAATTTTGTACCCGGATAAAGGGTTTCAATCGCTTCAGCCATTAAATGAGCAGAAGAATGCCAGAATGCATGTTTCCCTTCCGGATCATCAAATTTATGAAGCTTGATGCTTGCGTCTGATTGTATTGGCCTTGTAATATCCCAGATCTCATTATTTACACTCACTGAACAAATCTCTCGTGCAAGACTATTACTAATGTTTTCAGCAATTTCCATACCTGTTACACCCTTCTGATATTCTTTAACAGATTTATCGGGAAATGTAATTTTTATCATTAGTTTTATTTTAAATAACTAAAATGGCTAGCAAAGATATAAATTCTACTACAGAATATGATCCTTTGATGCATAGCTTAATTGCTTTCAAGTAAAAATTTATTGTATATGAAACAACATGTTTGCGGTTTGTTTTGTTCTTTTCTTTTTTTGCATCTTGTTTTCGATCCGGCATCCGGTTCTGATAAGATAACACTGGAACAGATTTTTCTGGATAGAGTGTTTGTTCCTTCTGATATTGAAAGTATGCAACCAATGAATGACGGAGACTATTATGCAATTCTGGAAAACTCAGGGTATATTGTGATTTGCGATTACCTGACAGGAAAAATGCGGGATACAATTTTTTCTCCTGATATGTTCTATGGATCAGAAATACCAGTTATTACTGATTTCAGTTTCAATGATGATGAATCTGTTATTCTTCTGACTTCGGAACGAAAAGAAATATTCAGGCATTCTTTTTCATCGAATTATTATATTTTTCAACGGGATGATAAAAATCTTGTGCCTGTTTATTCCGGAGGAGAACAACAACTGGCAACCATTTCTCCCGATGGACAAAATGTATCATTTGTATACAGGAATGACCTGTATATAAAAAATATTGAAACAAATAGTATTACAAAAGTTACTTCTGATGGCCTTTTGAACTCAATTATCAATGGTATGCCAGATTGGGTATATGAAGAAGAATTTACTCTTACAACAGGTCATTACTGGTCACCTGACAGTAGGAAGATAGCTTTTTATAAATTCGATGAAAGCAACGTAAAGGAGTTCAATCTGACATTATACGAAAATTTATATCCTGAATGGTTTACCTATAAGTATCCGAAGGCGGGAGAAAAAAATGCACGGGCAGACATTTATGTTTATGATATAGTTAGTGGTTCTGAAAAAAAAATGAATTTAGGAGAGAGCGAAGAAAATTACATACCCAGAATAAAATGGTTGCCAAACTCAAAGGAGTTATGCGTTGTTGAGTTAAACCGACTTCAGAATGAAATCAAAATTCATCTCCTGGATATTTCTGCCGGAGTATCGAAAATTTTCTATAGGGAAAGCAATGCAAAATATATCTCGGAGTGTACGGACGATTTTGTCACATTCTTCGACTCAGGCAATAGAGCTCTGATAATGAGTGAGAAAGATGGATTTATGCACCTCTATCAATACAAAACAGACGGAACATTAATTAACCAGGTAACCAAAGGGAAATGGGAACTTGATCGATTTTATGGAATTGATGAAAAGAGCAGAACAGTTTACTACTCTTCTACAGAAGTATCGCCCCTTGAAAGACATATTTATTCTGTGGATCTTGATGGAGGTGCGAAAACAAAAATATCCCCAAAAAAAGGAGTGAATTTGATTCAATTCAATTCTGATTTCAGTTATTATTTGCTTGTTCATTCGGATGCGAATACTCCTTATGAATATACAATATATAATGGAGAAGGAAAGGTGATCAGAACTCTTGAGGATAATGCAGGGTTAAAAAGAATCATCAGGCAATTTGATTTTATTGAAAAAGAGTTTTTTTCTTTCAGACCTGAACATGGTGTATTGCTGAACGGATATAAAATACTGCCATCAAATTTTAACAGAGGAAAGAAATATCCTGTATTAATATATGTTTACGGTGGTCCTGAATCACAAGTAGTGCTTGATGAATGGAACTATCGGTTGCCATGGTTTCAGCTTCTTGCACAAAAAGGATACATTATTGTATGTGTTGACAACAGAGGAACTGATGGGAGGGGTGAGGAGTTTAAAAAGTCTACTTACCTGCAGTTGGGAAAGCTTGAAACAGAAGATCAGATTTATCTGGCAGAATATTTATCAGAATTATCCTATGTGGATACAGACAGGATCGGAATATTTGGTTGGAGTTATGGAGGTTATATGAGTTTATTGTGTCTGATGAAGGGAAATGATAAGTTTAAAATGGGCATTGCAGTAGCTCCCGTAACGAGTTGGCGCTATTATGACACAATCTATACCGAACGGTTTTTGCGAAAGCCGGAAGACAATTCCGAAGGTTATGATCAAAATTCTCCCCTGAATTTTGTTGACAGACTGAAGGGAAAATTATTGCTTGTCCACGGAATGGCAGACGATAATGTTCACTTCCAGAATTCAGCCATGTTGATCAACGAGTTGGTGAAAGCCAACAAACAATTCGATATACAATTCTATCCCAATAAAAATCACTTTATTTACGGTGGAAACACAACCTATCATCTCTATAAGCGTATGACTGATTATATACTTAATACATTGTAAATCAAGGTTTGAAAGTTTAGAGTTCAGAGTTTAGAGTTTAGAGTTTTGAGTTTTAACGAAAGACGGAAGACAGAAGTCGGGGAACTGAAGATGAGAGTGTGAGAAAGTGAGAAAGTAAGAAGATGATAAGTTTAGAGTTTGTTGATTAGTTGAGTAGTTGACAAACCGATCACAAATCACGATTCACGGATCGCCAATTCATCAGAAATACAACGAGTCAACCTTATGATTATCATATAAATAAAGAATAATTATTAAATTTATTCTGCATGAATATTTTTTTTGGCACAACATTTGAATTTTATATAATATACAAAAAGTTAAAGCCATGAAGAGGATAATTATTTTATTAGGCATTTTAAGTGTTTTCTGGGTTAGTTGTGAAGTTCATCCTTATGCTGACTTTATCGTGGACAGAAGGTATGTACAACCCTATGAAATGATCTCATTCACTAATCTTTCAGAAAGGGCTTCATCCTTCCAATGGGATTTTGGAGATGGCACTATTACCAATATCCCAAATCCGACACATGTATATACATTCGAAGGTATTTTTGAAGTCACGCTTACCGCTAATTCAAGTGACGGACACCGGGATATGGCTACAATGACTATCGAAGTGTTTTATTCCGGAGCTGACTTTATCGTCGATAAAAAATTTGTTCAGCCAAATGAACAAGTTACATTTACAAATCTCTCAACGGGGGCTGTTTCTTATCATTGGAACTTTGGTGATGGCACATCAAGCAATATATACAGTCCGACTCATGTGTATGTTTCAGAGGGTTATTATACTGTTACTCTTACAGCTACGTACAGTGATGGCTCGTATAGTACTGCAACTCAAACTATTGAAGTTTTCTATACTGTGCTTGAAATTACGGTTGCTGAGTGGAATGAACAGGAAATTATTGTATACATTGTACCCGATGCACGAGTCAGATTATATCCGTCATTAAGTGACTGGGATTACGAAACAAATCTTGTCGCAGAGGGATATACCGACAACGATGGTGTTATTACATTTCTTGGTTTGCAGCCTCAACGTTATTATGTTGATGTCTACAATGAATTATATGATAATTATGCAATTCGTGATTGGGATCCATCTTATATTACCACACAGCAACTTGTACCTTTTCAGTTCAACTCTTTTTTAGCCTGGGCTGATTATTATCCGCCTGAAGCTCATAAGCTGGGAAGAAAAAATAAAGATGAGTTTAATAAAATAAACAGCAAACGCCGTTCGTTATTAATATCAGACGTATCCAAATAATCTGGGGTATCAAACGTATACGTCAATATTCCGGGCCGGATGTTATTGAAATCATCCGGCTTTTTATTTTTTGTATTGTTGATCTCTTCAGATAATTATATATTTGCACACTCTATAGAATTTAGAGTTTAGGGTTGTATTCTGATGGCCTAAAAACTCAGAACTCACACTGAACTAGCCCAGGTGGTGAAACTGGTAGACACACCAGCTTGAGGGGCTGGCGCCCGTTTAGGGTGTGCAGGTTCAAATCCTGTCCTGGGCACAAAGGAGCAAGAGTATGGTATTGAACAAGAGTTATGTTCTAAAAACTCAATACTCGCACTCACTCTGAACTGGTCCGACCGTAAAGAAATGCTGCGGCGGAGCATTTTAGGGAGGGGCCGGGATGCAGGGTTGACAATTCCGCCATCTGAGAAAGAAGAGAGAGAGCATAAAAAGAAAAAGATTGAAAAAAACTATAAATAGTTATTTACTATAGAGCCCAGATGGCGGAATTGGTAGACGCGCTAGTTTCAGGGACTAGTGTATGCAAGTACGTGCAGGTTCGAGTCCTGTTCTGGGCACAATTTTAAAGCAAGGAAATGAAAAAAGTGCAGAAACAGTGCAGGCCCCGAAAAATAAGAAATTCTTTCTTCTTTGAGAAGAAATGATTTCTGTGATTTTTCGAGGGTGCTCGAAATTCAATAAAAATCAGAGATTTTTGGAATTTCGGCATTCGAGTCCTGTTCTGGGCACAATTGAATTTATGCCGCTGAAAGCGGGAGCGATGGTAAATACCCAGCCTCTTGAGGCGGTTTTGATAAAAACCAAATGAAGATACCCCTTCTGTTTGTCGTTTGCACCATAACTTCTGGCGCCTACGCTAAAGCTTCAGCGACAGCGTGCGACGGAGCACTGCGGGGAGCTTCATTCAACTTCCTGTTTTTCAGAATTTTCAAGGATTAGTTTCACTACATCATAGCTCACTGCATCGAACATATCCTCCACATTGTTTGTATATTCCGAATCATGACTCATCATTGCATCTTTTACCAGAAAGGCCCTGTAATCGTAGTTTTGTGCACCAACCCAGGTTGCCAACACACACCTTACGGCACTTAATCCACAAAGAAATAGCGTATTGCTTCCTTGTTCCCTGATCACTTTATCCAAATCACTTTTATTAAAACCATCTCCATAGGTTTTAATTATTTTGGGATCTTCGGGTTTGACCAATACGGAAGCCGGAAATTCAAACTGTTCGGTATCCGGTTGCGGGCCATCTTCCTTATTGAGATGGTAAATCCTTATTATCGGATACCCATGACTGCGGAAAAGTTCAATTAAGCCATTGATATAGTACATAGCTACCTCTTTTTCCCTTTCCGGTACCATACGGAGGTATGCATTCTGAATGTCAATAACCAGCAAGGCTGGTTTAATCTGAGCGCTGGTCTGCTCTTTCTGACCCTGTGCAAAGGATTGACCTGAAATCATCATAAAGAGGATAAACAGGATAGTCAATAGTTTTCTCATAGTAGATAAAATTGGTTATTAGATCAATTGTTTTATAGTATTACTATATGGTGTACAATGTTCCTGATATTAGCTGTTGTTGATGTTATATGGCCCTGTTTTTGTTCACCAAGATACAAAAAAGTAAATAACCTTAGTAGCTGCTATGCCACTGAGTAACCAATGTTTTCTATAACCTCTTATTGACAGGCATTCTCATTTTCACGAACCAAATGATGAAAAGAAAATGTTTTCCCAATAAGAAGTACATTCAATTCAATGATTTCAGATTTTCCAGTGCTTCAGGAGCAAACTGGTGTACTTTTTTCAGCAATGCACAACTCTCCATTATGTCGCAATCGGCACAAGTCTGTAAGTTTTTCGACAGCACACAATTCCTTATTTCACATTGTTCACAATGCCCGATTTTAATGCCGGCTTCTCTGCATCCGGTGCAATTGATCATTTCGGGTGTGATGCTTTGTGCATTATACTGAACCATCCATTTTTCAGCTGTCTTTGTACGCAATTCATTATCATTTGATATTGTTGCTATTCTTGCATCGCAAGCAGCACAATTTAAACCACAATACGCAATCAATTTTCCCATTTTTATAAGCTTTTAAGGATTAATAGTATCATTTCTGTTTGGTTTTTCATTTTCTCTCTGCAGATTTTTTTCAGAATTATGGTTCGAATATATTTTACCAAAGTGACAACCCTATGTCAGTGGTTATTTCGTATTCATCAAATAAGTTAAAAGAGCAGGAAGATGGGGTATACTCTATCACATGATTCAATCATGTGATTGCGAGTGCAAAACTTGAGACTTGCGACTAATTCTTGATCACGATTCACTAATCGCGAATTATGAATCACAGAAAAATTAAAAAAGCCGGAGCAATTACATATTTGCTGCGGCTTTAATAAAAAACTCAACCAAATTGTACCAATGCATTTCGTTAAATAACAGAACTTTAATTAACGCAGAACACCGGTTTTTTTAACGTTTAGTTTTAGGTTTTGACGGCTAATTTTGCATAAAAATACATACTCAGATTATCATTCACAATACCTCTTAAGAGGTATTTTTATTAAGGTTTTTGTACTGTTTTTATGAAGAATGGTTTTGTCAGGACTTTTAAAAAAAAGTAACAGGAGGCAATGCATCCGGGCAATTCGTAGTCCATAAATTATAGGACAATTTTTTACTTATGATTTTCCAGCCTTATTAACAGATCTCATTTTCAACGGCAAATTTAACAAGTTCTGCAGTGTTTCTAACTACAAGCTTTTGTATAATCCTTTTTCGGTGGGTTTTTGTTGTATGTATACTTATGTTTAATCTTGAAGATATTTCTTTATCGGTAAAACCATGTGATATCAATCGAATAATATCAAATTCTCTCCGGCTAAGATTATTTATCAACGACAGGGTATCACATTTTTGTTTCAAACGTGTCATTTCTTTGAGATGATGCTTTAATTCGGTGGGATTAACTTCAGAAGCATAACCTATAAGATATTTGATGCTCCCGTCTTCATTTCTTTTAAAAATACGGCTTGATGTCAGCATATAGATCCAATCATTGTTTTTGGTTTTCAACTGGTATACGGTTTTGACATCATCCTTCGTATTTTTAAGTAAATACTTAATCCTGTTCAAAAACACAGGCATTGATTTTGGATGAAAAAGGGCAAGAAAATCTTCTTTTGTAAGTGTCCGTAGATCTTTATTGGTATATCCCATCTTTGTATAAAAATATTTATTTATCCAGAGAGGTTTTAGATTTCCAACGTCGAAAATGAAAATAAAAGCATTGATCTTATTTAATATATTTCTGGTCTGTACATTGACTATTTTGCTATCTTCTTCAGATTCGGTTTTCTCTATGGTTTTTAAATACTTATCCATCTGACAGCTGTTTATTATTTGTTATTTTTGCACTCGATATGAGTGTATACGTTATGAATGGATTAGGTTTTGGATATTTTTCCAAAATAATACTATTAGTCCATTAAGGCATTAAAATTGGCGATAAATATAAGATTTACACGAATATATGGCATTTGAGGTACAATTTCCTGATCCTAACGAGGCAGATGATGACGGACTTGTTGCTATTGGCGGTAATCTTTCAACCGAATTTCTTTTGGCTGCCTATAGTCAGGGATTGTTTCCATGGTTCAATGAAGGCAATCCGATTCTTTGGTGGTCTCCTAATCCGCGAATGGTATTGTATCCAGATAAATTCAAGTGTTCAAAATCGTTAAAACAGATCTTGAATAAAAAAATGTTTACCGTGAAGGTTGATACCCATTTTGATTTGGTGATCAGAGAATGTGCAACAATAAGAAGAACAAACCAGAAAGGCACCTGGATTACTAAGGAAATGTCAGACGCTTATGTTGGATTGCATCAGGAAGGATTTGCACATAGTTTCGAAACTTATTTTGGTGAGAAACTTGTTGGTGGATTGTATGGATTGTCATTGGGGAAAGCATTTTTCGGTGAATCTATGTTTTACAAACTGACCAATGCCTCCAAAGTGGCACTTTTTTATCTGTGTGAATATGCAAAAACCAATAATTTTGATTTCATCGATGTACAACAATCTACAAAGCATATGCACAGTCTGGGAGCTGAAGATATACCCCGGAAGGCATTTCTGCATATGCTTGAAAAATCGCTGAAATATCCCACTCTGAAAGGGAAATGGAGATTATAATTTAACGATCCTGTAGAAGGATTACCAATCCCGAAACTCCGAATCACAAAAATCAATATAATAATAAATTCCAAACCACAAAACTCGACACCGCACAATGAATACCGAACAATGATTACAGTAATATTTTAAGGATAAATTTTGGATATGTCCCCGACAGTTTTTTATTTGCACGATATTTATTGTTTATTAACCTTTGCGATCCAAACCAAATTGCATCAATTATGAAAAGTAGACGGCCATTCTTTTGCATTGCTGTGATACTTCTGTTATCTTTTTCTATTCACGAAATTCTCAGAGGTCAATCTCAAACTGACAGTGTAGCTTTCAGATTATTTAATAAGGCAGATTCGCTAAGAAGAGCGCAGGAATTTGATAGTGCAGGATTTTACTTCATGAAATCCGGCATATTGTTTTCAGAGCAGGGTTTGAATAAAGAATACCTTGAGGCTCTCGTAGAGACGGCTTTTATCTGTTCTTTTAAAAATTTGACTGATAGTGCCAATACCCTGATTGAACTTGCTATTGAAAAAGTGCCTCAACTGGAAGATGATTCATCCAAAATATTAATCGATTGCTATTCTTTAAAAGCACGGATACTATGCAATTATTCCGATTTTACAGAAGCGACTCGTTATATGATGAAAGCTGTTCAGTTGTGTGAAGAGTATTATGGGTACAATCATATCAGAACATCTTCTGCCTATGGAAATTTTGGAATAGTATATTACGAAGCAGGGGATTTCAGAAAATCAATTTCATACTATAAGAAGGCATTGAGGATTGTCATGGAATTATACGGTGAGGATCACCATTTAATGGCAGCAGGGTATAATAATTTAGGAAATGTATACATAGATCTTGGTAAATTGGATTCGGCTTCAGTCATGCATGAGAAAGCTCTGGCTATACGTCTGAAGGTTCTGGGTGAATATGATTTGAATACAGCAGCAAGTTATACCAACCTGTGTGTGATCTATTATGAGAGAGGAGATTATCAGAAAGCTCTGAATTACGAAAGATCTGTCTTTACGATACGAAAAACTGTTTTGGGTGAAGAACACCCACTCACTGCGATGTGTTATAATAATTTTGGAGCCATTTATGAAGCGATAGGCGACTATGAGAAGGCTCTTGAAAATCATCACAGAGCTCTGTCAATAAGAGAAAAATCGCTTCCTTCGAATCATCCTGACATTGCTATGTCGTATATGAACCTTGCCAACGTATACCGACATTTTAACGAATTCGATAAGGCTCTTGACTATCACAACAGGTCTTACGCGATTAAAAAAAGCATATACGGTGATTACCATCCGGATATCGCACAGGTTTTGAATAATATGGGAGATATCTATTTCAGAATGGAAGATTACAGAAGAGCAATCCTGAAATTTGATGAAGCAATACATTCCCTCCGTCATTGCTTCGCGAATTATATTCATCCGGATATTGCCGTATATGCAAATAATAAAGCCGAAAGTTACAATGAACTCAATGAACTTGATTCAGCATTGTTTTATGTTGATTACGCATTGCAGGCAAACAGAAGGATAATAGAAAATGACGATGGAGTATTGGATACGATCGTATTGGACTATAAAATGTATCTGCTGTCCCTTCAGTTAAAAGCCATGATCTTTTTTCACCGGTATTATAGAGACAATTCAAAGATTGATGATTTGGAAAAATCTGTAATTGTATACAAACTTGCTGTTAATTTCACTGAACAGATGAGGCGAAGCTATACAGCCGAAGAATCAAAAGAATATTTATCGGAAAAACACGCGAATTTATTCTCTGATGCGATCAATACGGCCTATATATACTTCAAAGCGAGCAGGGATTCAACTGTTTTAGAGACAATACATAATCTGATGGAGCGAAGTAAGCAGGGAATTTTGCGTGATGTACTAATGAAAAACGACCTGGCAAAAAATGTGGGTATACCTGATTCTCTCAGGATGAAAGAAAAAGAATTGATCTCAACAATTCGCGCGTACAAATCAGAATTGATAGAACTGGAAGAAAAAAATGATACGACAAAAGACCTTATCGCAACAAGAGAATTGTACACCAGGTTGTTCAGCGTTGAAAAAGAGTATGACGATCTCCAGTCTCTCTATGCGTTGAATTATCCGAAATTCAACCAACTGATTCCTGTAAATAAATTGCCCTCATTGAAAACGGTTTGTGAATTAAGAGATTCAAATGAGGTAGTAATATCATACAATATATCTGATACTTCCTTATATATATCATTGTTTGAGAACAAGTATCATTATCTTTTCAGGCAAACTATTGGTACTGCCTTTGAAAAATCCATTCATGATTATTTGAGATCGGTAAAGACATACGATTTCGATACATACAGACAAACGAATTCTTTTCTATATGGATTATTAGTAGCACCCATTGAAGAACGGATCAGCAATATAAAACATGCAATCATTATACCGGATAAAGCACTATACTATTTGCCTTATGAAACCTTGTTCACTGAGATTGATAGTGAAAAGGACCTTGTTTTTTCCGATTTGAATTACCTGATAAAACGATTTCCTGTAAGTTATCGATATACAGCCTCTACGTTATTGAATGACTCCGGCAAGCGACCGGTTCATAAATCCTCATACGATGGTTTTGTTGGTTTTGCTCCTGTTTTCGATTCCGACAGCTCGAACAATTCATTGATCATTCAGGGTACACCTATTGCCGATGCTCTTACGAATGATGAAATAGCTTTACGTTCTGTTTCAATTGACGGACTTACATTCAACGAACTGAATTTTTCGAAAGATGAAGTCCGGGAGATCATATCTCTTTTTCGGAATATGGACCTTCCTGCAAGTGCTTATTTATACTCCATGGCCAATGAGGAGATATTCAAAAAGGAATCCGGTAAATACAAATACATACACATTGCCACACACGGTATGATCAATGAAAATCACCCGGATCTTTCGGGATTAATATTTTCACAATCCGGAAAGAACAGTGAAACCAACCGGACAGAGCAGGCAGATAAAGCAATGTCAGGCACAGATGGAGTTTTGTATGCTTCTGAAATATATGGGCTTGATTTAAATGCCGATCTTGTAGTACTTAGCGCTTGTGAAACGGGAACAGGGAAAATGGTGAAAGGAGAAGGAATAATTTCAATAACGCGGGGTTTTCTTTGTTCCGGAGTCCCAAACATACTATTTTCCTTATGGAAGGTTGGTGACAAAAGCACACGGGAACTCATGGTGCTGTTTTATTCTAATCTTCTGCAGGGCAAATCTTACTCGGAGGCTTTACAGGAGGCCAAACTGGAAATGATAAAGAGTAAAAACCATGCATACCCTCTGTTTTGGGGAGGTTTTACTTTAATTGATACCGACTAAAGAAGATTTGCGGTGTATTTACACACCCATCATTTTACCAAAAACTTTCCGGTATGGATAACCTCATCATGAACTGCAAGTTGCCAGTAATACAACCCGGGAATATCGATTGTTTTGGAACAAGGGGATTGAACCTTTTCCTTAAAAATAGTATTTCCGGTATTTTTTCTCAGGATGAGTATAATATCCATAGTTGAATTGGTATGCCATAAGAAAACAATCTCCTGATTTTTTTTATACATTGCCGAATCTGCAGGTGAAGTTACTGCAATATCGTTGCTGCGAAGTTGATTTTGGATTGCACTTTCGAAAACAGGAGAGGGATCAAAAGCCTCTGCGAGTAATGTATATTTTTTCTGTTCATACTTTTCAATTCCTGGTTCTTCCTGTTGAGATTCCTTGTTTTTAATTTTATCGATACTTACAGCAGAACTATCGTTTGTACCTTTATTTGTTGTATCTGTCCTATAATTATCAGCTACCTGTTGATTTTTAGGGTTTGCAGGATGGAACTTACCGGTATTTGTTATAAAGTAAACTGCACCTGCCAGAATCACTATTGCAGCAGCAGCGCGCCATAGTATTTTATACGATACCGGGAGCGTTATTTTTTTGGTTTTGTTTGTCTGCAAAGTATCGTCTTCTTCAATTAATCTTTGTTCCGAGCCTGCGATTATTGTTTCCAGAAGTTCGCATTTGCGTCTGCATTTCACACAACCAAGAATATGTTCTTCAAAATCTGATTCTTCTTCCTTATTCAGTTTTCCAAGGACATAATTCTCTATCATGTTATTATTCTCTATTATATTATGATTCAACTTCATACAATGTGTTTAACTTAAAGTGTACAATTTTTCGCGTTCAGGAATACTTTCCATAAGTTTTTTTAAAGCCCTGTGTTTGATAACCCGGCAATTTTCTGCAGAAATATTTAATTCTTCTGCAATTTCAGTCAATTTTTTTTCATAGATAAAATACTCTTGTATAATATATTTTTCATTTTCAGCCAGTTTATTGATCTCTTTTTTCACAAAGCATATCAGATCATCTTCTTTTGAATCATCAGTATCATAGAATAATTCCGGTATTTCCCGGCTTATACGGTTTTCTTTCTTTTTTTCCCGGAAATGTTCTTTCATTTTATTCTCAAGTATCCTGAAATAATAGGATTTCAGTTCGAAGGAATTTTTAAAGTGAAGCTTTTTAAAAGATAGTTTTTCAAACAGGATATGTATTGCAGACCAGTGAAGATCATGGCAGTCTGAATCTTTCCCATAAGTCCTGCTGCTATGCCATTTGAAGGCATATACTTTCAGTTGCTTTTCCACGCGTTTCCAGGCAAGGTTGTTCTTTTCTATCAGCAGGGTATTAAAATTTTCAAATCCTTTCTTCAACATTTTTTCTGCAGTACTGACTATCAGTGCTTTATAATTATTATAGGTCTTGGTATTTTCTCGTCTGATGATTTTCATTGCAGCAGAATGAATGTTTCTATAGAATTCTGTATCATTCCAAACCATATTTTCAAAAGCTATCCATTGTATTTCCAGTTTGTTTTTGCGGCACCAGTTTCTGACAATGATCCCGATAAATTCAATGGCTCTTGTATCGGATTCTCCTTTTGCAAGAGCTGCAATGAATGTCTTGAAATTGTCAGTACTTTCCATTACGGATATGACTTGAAAGGGTAAAAGATTACAATTTTCTGTCAATTTATTATAAAAATAAATGCTTTTTGTAACACTTCTTATATTTTTATCATTTCAGGTAAACAAAACTGGAGAAGAATGCAGACTGGATCACTAAAAGTATAATTACTATGTCATTACTAAAGCATTTTATGTTAAGTATGGTGTTATATGTATTCCTGTTCCTATCCTTTACAGGTTGTGAAAAAGATAGTGACAACTATACACCCGGGGAGATCATTGATTCAACAGGTCTTATGGGTATGCCGAATTCCTCCTGGCCCTGTGACGGACACGATTCGAGAAGAAGTTCGCAAAGTCCGTACAACGGACCTGATGATAGTACGGTGGCCTGGATTTACGATGCAAGTCCGGGATATCATGCGGAAGACGCAATATCTCCGGTGATCGACAACGAGGGCAATCTCTATTCCATGGTCTGGATGTCTATGATCAAGCTGAATTCATCGGGCAATTTGTTATGGAATGTCTATATAGGGTATTATTTGTGGACCATGCCAACATTAGGCGAAGACGGAACTGTGTATGCTACCGGGTATTATTATGATCCGTTATACGGTCGCACGAACGGAGGAGTGGTTGCCCTGGACCCTGCAGGGAATGAAACATTGGATTATGAAACGGAAGATCAGTATGACGGAGGTGTAAGCGGTGCCGCTACCATTGCACCTGACGGAACAATCTATTTGGCTGACGGAGGAGGGTATTTGTATGCTATTTCACCGGAAGGAGGAACGCGATGGAAATATACTACGGAACGCAGAACTGCCTCTTCACCGGCTCTTACAGTTGAAGGAACTATCATTACGATCGATTACAATAATATTGTGTATGCAATAAATCCCAACGGGACATTGAAATGGCAGAGGCAGATAGATACTGATATAAGTTATGATATGGCCCTGGATATTGACGGGACTGTTTATGTTGGCTCGGAGAACGGAATAATTGCTCTAACTGCTGATGGTAATGATCTCTGGCAATTTCCGGTTGCTGAAGGAGCATGGCTCCGGCCAGCCGTAGGAAGTGATCATACGGTGGTATTCGGAGGTAATGATGGATTTGTATATGCTTTGAATCCCGATGGTTCGGAAAAATGGAAATACAAAACAGGCGATGGTCTGGCTTCAACACCAACGCTGGATGCCCGCGGACATGTCTATATCGGAAGCTATGATGGTTTCCTGTATGCCCTGACCAGTGAGGGTGAACTAAAATGGAAATACTCTTTGAGCATAGGATCCGGACAACCAACTATAGGATCTGACGGCACCCTTTATATTGGCACCAATCAAGGTAAAATCATTGCGTTTAAAAAATAGGATTTCAGGGAAAGTGAATATGGAATTAACAGCAGCTTGAATGTGAATTAATATCCCACAACCCAAAGGATCTTTTCCTCATCAGCACATTTTTCGGTAAGATCAATCATCTCTTTATTTATAGCAATCAGTTTTGTGAGAAACGATTGCCAGTCTTTTTCCCAGCCGGGAAATTCGGAACCAAGAGCTTCAATAAAGTCTTTTCCAAGGAAATGTAAGCTAATGTGTTTAATAAATGTTTCTGCGGACGATAAATTTTGTAATGCTTTCAGGTGTTTTATCAATTCATTTCTCAGAGGTATTATTTTTCGGGCATTGTATTTTGTCGGGCCATAATATTCATACAACTTATTGGCACTTTCAAAACACGGTGTAAATAAATTAAAAACAATACTGTCAATGTATTTT
>JAFGQO010000160.1 GCA_016935615.1 Bacteroidales bacterium | reverse complement strand
TAATAACAAAATGACATAAAAACAATTATAAATGTTAACAAATACCATTAAATATGGTATAAAACTTAATATAATATAATTATATAGCAAAAAATATAACAATTCATGTGTGGGATTCTGGCGATAATAGGAAATGTAGATAAAGAGAAAGTCCAGCAACTTTCGAAACGACAAAAGCATCGTGGACCGGATGAGTGGGGGATGTATGAAACACCCGGGGGGTCCGTCCTGTCTCATGAACGTCTTTCGATCATAGACTTGAACACAGGTACGCAGCCCATCCAGGGGACTGACACAGCATGGGTGATGCACAACGGCGAGATCTACAATCACTTGGAATTGAGGAAAAAAAAGCTGAAAGGACATCAGTTTCGTACAACATGTGATAGCGAAGTGATCGTGCATTTGTACGAAGAATATAAATATGATTTTTGCAATATGCTGGATGGAGTATTCGCATTTGTACTGATCGACGGACAAAAATTTATGGCAGCACGTGATCCGATCGGAGTAAAGCCCATGTATTATGGTACGGACAATGACGGGAATATGTATTTTTCATCAGAGATGAAAGCGATCGCCGATCAGTGTTCAGCGATGGAAGCGTTTCCTCCCGGGCATTATTACACGGCGGAAACCGGATTTGTGAAGTATTTCAATCCATCGTGGGAAGATCACAGAAAGTGCAACAAAGAATATGATCCTGCCAGGTTAAGAGAAGCATTAATTGCAGCAACAAAGAAACGTTTAATGAGTGATGTTCCGCTGGGGGTATTGCTTTCAGGCGGACTGGATTCCAGTCTTACGGCTTCCATAGCTCAAAAACTGGTTCGTGAATCAGGCAATGTATTGCATTCTTTTTCCGTAGGTGTCCATCCTGAGGCAACAGATCTTGTTGCAGCCCGGAAAGTCGCAAAGTTTATTGGTACTCGGCATCACCAGATCTTGTTTGGCATTGAAGAAGGACTGGAAGCACTTGAAAAAGTGATATGGCACCTGGAAACCTATGATGTTACTACCATAAGAGCGGCAACGCCCATGTATTTCCTTTCAAAAGCGATTTCAGATATGGGAATAAAGGTTGTATTGTCGGGAGAAGGAGCCGATGAGATTTTTGGGGGATATCTTTATTTTCACAATGCTCCTTCCGATGTTGAGTTTCAGAAGGAGACCATACAACGTGTATTCAGGTTATCAACAGCCGATTGTCTGAGAGCTGATAAAGCCACGATGGCAGCGGGACTTGAAGCGAGGGTGCCATTTCTGGATAAAGGATTTCTGCAGGTGGCAATGTCGATGAAAGCCAGATACAAAAGACCTGACAGAGAAAACGGGGTCATAGAAAAGTGGCCTTTGCGGGCAGCATTCAACGTGAAAGATGATCCGTATTTACCGGATGAAATACTCTGGAGGCAGAAAGAACAATTTGGCGATGGTGTCGGATACAGTTGGATAGATACCATAAAGGCACATTGTGACAGGATTATTTCTGATGAGGAATTTGCCATGGCATCGCAGGAATTTCCTTACAATACACCGGATACAAAGGAGGCGTTCTATTTCAGGAAACTATTCGAAAAGTACTATCCCGAAGGACACAGCATAAAAACTGTCTTGAAATGGATCCCGAAATGGCAGAAAAATACCGATCCATCAGGAAGGGCGGCAGAAATACATTTTGACACGACTGAAAAATATTAATGGGTGCTTGATTATATTTGCAAAAGGTTGGAGGTGAAGTTTACCTCCTTCCTTTTTTACTTTTACAAAGCAATACAATTTGTATATTCGCAAAAATTCAGTGCAACCTGCAGGAATAGTAAATATATATCAAACAATATGAGAAAACTTGTCCACCCCAAAAATTACAAAAGTCCGCTTGATATCAAACGAACAGAAAAGGCCATCAAACTTGTGAAAGACACATTCCAGGAGAATTTATCAGCCGAGTTTAAATTGAGGAGGGTGACTGCTCCTTTGTTTGTTTTGAAAGGGACAGGGGTTAACGACGATCTGAACGGGGTAGAAAGAAAAGTAACCTTTCCGGTAAAGGACCTTGATGACCGGGAAGCCGAAGTGGTGAACAGCCTGGCCAAGTGGAAAAGAATGGCACTGGCAGATTATGGAATTGAAGAAGGATTTGGCATCTATACCGATATGAATGCAATACGGCCGGATGAAGAGCTTGACAATCTTCATTCCCTGTACGTTGACCAGTGGGATTGGGAGCAGGTGATCTCTGAAGAAAAAAGAAACCTGGATTACCTCAAAAAGGTTGTTCGGAAAATATATGAAGTATTGAAACGAACGGAGTTTGTGGTCTATGAAAATTACCCGGAATTTGTTCCTTCACTGCCTGATGAGATCAAGTTTATTCATGCCGAAGAGCTTTTGGAAAAATACCCGAATATGACCCCCAAAAAAAGGGAAAATGAAATAGCAAAAGAATTTAAAGCAGTTTTTATTATTGGTATCGGGGCTGAACTTGCTGACGGAAAACCTCATGATGGCCGCGCTCCTGATTACGACGACTGGATCACATCTACTCATAGCGGTTACCGGGGATTGAACGGCGATATCCTTTTGTGGCATCCCGTGCTTGAGATTGCATGTGAAATATCTTCCATGGGAATAAGAGTGAACAAGGAAACACTTTTAAAACAACTCGAAATTTCAGGTTCTATGGACAGGAAAGATCTGCTTTTCCATAAACGCCTGCTCAATGATGAATTGCCTCTTTCAATCGGAGGAGGAATAGGTCAGTCAAGATTGTGCATGTATTTTCTCAGAAAAGCCCATGTTGGTGAGATACAATCCGGAATATGGCCAAAAAGAATGATGGAAGACTGTGATGAACATGGGATTGTGTTGATTTAGCAGGACAAAATCATTACCAGAGGAAAAGAGGTTGCCTTTACAGGGCAGCCTTTTTTTGATTTAAAATAGCCGAACTT
>JAFGQO010000159.1 GCA_016935615.1 Bacteroidales bacterium | reverse complement strand
ATGAAGCCTGTTATAAGTATCCCTTTCTTCAGAGAAGCTGTCATCTCTTCCAGACTTCTTGAACCAGGATTAAAAACCACATTTGAAGAACTGCCGGAGCTTGGCTTCATACCCAGTTTCCTGCCGTAATAATTATCAATATAATAGTTTTTGAGTATACCTTTTTCAATTATTGGTCTTTTAACTGCAGCCAGTCCTTCATGGTCATATAGTCTTGAACCGACACCGGACGGAATGAACGGATCATCATAAATGGTTAGTATCTCTGAAGTAATGAGCTTGTTTTTCTTTCCTATCAGAAATGATTGTTTCTGATAAAGACTTGATCCCAACAAAGCTTGATATACAGGACTTGCTATATTTGCTGCAACACGGTTTTCAATAATTACATCGTACTTACCTGAGGCAATTTTCTGCGGATTGATCTTTCTGAGTGTCCTGTCCAATGCTTGTTTCCCAATATCTGCAGTTTTAAGTTTGTTGAAGAAAAGCGAACTTTCGTACCAGTAGTCAGATGGTCGTCCCGTGTCTGTTTTTACAGATACCTCAACATACAATGATATTCTGCTTCTTCCGGTTTCCGCTTTGAAGCCATTGCTTGTTACCATAACGCTCCTTGAAATACTGTCGGAATAGTTTGAGCTTACTGAAATTATTCTTTCATCTTTTTTAAAAGCTTCATTAAGTGCACTGTTTGCAAGATCTATCTTTACCCCGGGTTCAACCGAATCGATTTCCTGGTCGAAAATATTGAGATCAGGACCTCCGCCCTTATAATATAAAGAAGGATCTGGAAGGGTCCGGTATTCATCTTCAGAAAGATACCTGGTTGAAGCAACTGCTTCATCAATAAAACGAAGCAGATCTTCCTTTTTCATCCTGTTTGTGGAATGAGATGAGAATTTCTTATCCACGTAAATATCGATTGAGAGCCTGCTCTGATTTGATTCCTTAAGACTGTCAATTTTCTGGTCCCTTATTTCAATTTCAGTGCTTCTGTTATCATAAATGGTTACTGAAGCCTGGTCTGCACCTATTTTCAGAGCATGTTCAATAACAAGATCAGCAATGGAATATTTTTCATTTGTATTCATAACATGTTAATTTCAAGGTTATTAATCAAGCATTTATTCCGCCAACAGTAAGCTTTTTGATCTTAACCGTAGGTATTCCCATGGATACAGGTGCTCCCTGGCCATTCTTACCGCATGTCCAGACACCATTGTTAATTGCAAGATCATCTGCCGCCATGACAATATCAGCAAGTGCCTGAGGTCCGTTGCCAATGATATTAATGTCCTTGATTGGTTTTGCAAGTTTCCCGTTTTCAATTATATACCCAAATTTTACAAAAAAAGTGAAATCACCCTGACCAATGTTAACTTCTCCATTACTAAAGCTTTCAACAAAAACCCCATTTTTTACACTGGCAATAATTTCCTCTTTTTTGCAAGGTCCGTTTTCCATGTAAGTCGTTCTCATTCTCGGCATAGGTATATGCCTGAAGCTTTCTCTCCTTCCGTTTCCTGTAGGATCAACTCTGTAATGATTTGCGCTTATCCTGTCGTGAAGATAGCTTGTCAGCAGACCATTATTTACAAGGATGGTTTTCTTAGTTGGATTTCCTTCATCATCAAAATTCAGAGAACCTCTGTTCCCTGGAATTGTACCGTCATCAACTATATTTACAAAATCTTCAGCAATTTTTTTCCCCATTTGATCTGAAAAGATAGAAAGGTTTTTCCTGTTAAAATCGGCTTCAAATGCATGCCCCATAGCCTCATGCAGTAAAATACCCGACTCACCGGCACCGAGTACAACTTCCATTTCACCGGCTTTTGGTTTTCCGGCTGTGAAAAGCATGGATGTTTTATTAACAACTTCAGATGAGAGCCCGTCAATAAGCTCATTTGTTAATAATTCAGATCCAATACGATATGAACGTCCAACAAAGAAGTTTTCGATCTTCCCTTTGTCTTCCATTATACAGATACCTGCAAGAAAGACAAGTGGACGGTAATCCCATGTCAGCAATCCATCTGAATTGTAAAAAAGGATATATGACGTTGTGTCTCCCAGATAAACATTGACCTTGGATACACGGTGGTCAGCCGCAAAGATATTATCATTCATTCGCTGTATAAATGGTATTTTATCCTTGATGGATGTTTCTTCCCAGGAAGTTATGACAGGATAAAAACCTGGAGGAGTATATTCATGGATTCTTGCCGGAGAAAAGCCTGATGAATTGTCGGCAATATTTGCCGCGGTACCTGCAGCTTTTAGCATTGCTTCCTCTGAAATATTTTCTGAATAAGCGTAACCGGTCTGATCTCCCTTCAAAACTCTGATCCCTACTCCATATGCAATATTGGAATAGGCTCTGTTTACCTTCCCGTCTTCCAGTCCACTTGTGTTATTAAGAGTATGTTCGAAAAAAAGGTCTGCATAATCTGCTCCTTTTTCCATAGCAGCTGATATTACTTTATTAAGCATTTCACGTGTTACCTCAAAATGTGAAAGATAGCTTTCAGCATTATCTGAAAGCCGTACCTTACCGCAAGAGTTAAATAAAGGAGGAATGACAAATGATCCTGCTGTAGTGATACCACTGATCTTCATAAATTTACGGCGATTAAGGTTCATTATTTCAGTTAATTTATTATAAATCAAAGATCGTTCAAATATTTGTCAAAACCGGAAAAATCGGGAAATGAAATTTTACATTTTGCTAAAATAGTTGTGATCCGGATATTATGATATGATTAATTTACACTGAGCCGGCTGACTCTTTCTCCTGTCGATTTCTGGTGTTACTGATCAGTCAGAGCAGGGTCTTGCATTTAGAGGAACATCTTACAGGGCAGATAACTGCAGCTGCCGTAATTATTAAGTTTCCGCAATAACAAGCATTTCAAAGTCTTCATGGGTTAACCTGTCATTTCTGGAAAATGCGCCAAGTTTTGCACCGAATATTTCAATGTTCTTGTAACCAAGTGATTTTAAAAGCCATGTTATTTCACTTGGAATATAATAGCGTTCATTACATTCCAGTTTCTTTTTGTTCCCATTGTCATCTTCCACTTCAGTGATATTATGATCACGAAAAGTCATTAAATCAAAGGTGTTATTTTTATACGTGGCATTACCATCATCAATTGTGGCGTTGCAGAATTCTTCGACTGAATGAAATATAGGGAAGAGACCGTTCAATGTAGTGAAAATAAGTTTTCCCGGGTTTTTCAATGACTTTGTTACATTTCTCAGTATCTCAAAATTCATTTCATCGGTTTCCATCAGTGGAAAGCCTCCTTCGCAAAGCATTATTGCCACATCAAACTCATTTTCAAATGGCAGTTTTCTTGCATCATACCTGAAGAAATCAATTTTAAGGCCCTCTCTTTTTGCCTTTTCTTTTGCTCTCAAAAGTTGGGAAGAAGATAAATCAATACCTGTTACGGAATATCCTCTTTTAGATAATTCTATAGAATGACGACCGGTTCCGCAACCAACATCCAGTAATTTTAAGGATTTGTCAAATCCCAGCTCCTGTTCTATAAAATCACATTCACCAATGGTCCCCTTTGTAAAACTTTCATTATCATATTTTTGTCCATAATTCTCAAATAGAGTTTCGTACCATTGTTTGTTTTTCATAAATCCTGTGTATTTTAACATTTATTTTTCACACTGTCATTTCTGATCTGATATACGACATAAAGAAATAATTTCCTGCGAAAATAATATTATTATATTGCTGTAAGTTAATTAATTTCCAGATTACCTCATACAGGCAAGCCTGATTCGGGGATTACCTTCGGTAATCCCGTTTTGAGGCATTCCTGCATCCCGGATCACTCCCTCACTCGCTTTGCTCATGAGGTTTTTATTTTTCAACAGTCCTCATACAGGCAAGCCTGATTCGGACTATTGAAAAATAAAAATCCCGCAGTAAACTGCGGGAGTGATCCGGGATGCGGAGAAAGAGGGATTCGAACCCCCGGTCCCACGATAGCAGGACAACGGTTTTCAAGACCGCCGCATTCGACCACTCTGCCATTT
>JAFGQO010000022.1 GCA_016935615.1 Bacteroidales bacterium | reverse complement strand
TTTGTAAAGAGTGATCCGGCAGAAGGAAGTGAGTTTTTTATTGTAATGCCGGTTAAAATTTAGTAAATTACTGGTATGAACCCCACATATATATACAAACATAGCCGAACTTACGAAAACAATAAAGTTAAATATAATGAAATAACACTCAATAAGATGTAGGGTCCCTGCCCGACGGGTAAGACAGT
Organism: Bacteroidales bacterium; assembly: GCA_016935615.1. Taxonomy (GTDB): domain Bacteria; phylum Bacteroidota; class Bacteroidia; order Bacteroidales; family UBA10428; genus UBA10428. The sequence continues at coordinate 8,025 of JAFGQO010000022.1, read as the reverse complement.
CATCATTCCTTAATGAACAAAATTTGATATAATGAAGCGCATCCTGATTGTAGAAGACAATGAAGACAATTTGTACATGATCAAATTCATGCTGGAACAGAACAAACTTGATGTAATTACTGCAGTTTCAGGGACAGAAGGTCTTGAGAAGACTTTGAATGAGAAACCGGATTTGATCCTTATGGATATTCAACTGCCGGATATAAATGGTTTGGAAGTTACAAAGAGGATAAGGCAATTGATACCGGATGAACCAATACCGATCGTTGCATTGTCTTCTTATGTCATGACAGGCGATAAAGAAAAAGCTCTGGAAGCAGGATGCACTGCATATATTGGAAAGCCAATCGACCCGGAGACATTTATGGATCAGGTCAACAGATATTTATTCTGAAAGAATTGTAACAGGCGATATATGAGAATTCTTATTGTTGATGATAATTCAGAGAATATTGAGATGATGACAATTATGCTCAATAGCAAAAATCATGAGGTTATATCGGCAGGTAACGGGAAGGAAGCCCTCGAAAAATTGCGTTCCGAAAAATTTGATCTGATAATCTCCGACATTCTTATGCCGGTGATGGATGGATTTCAGTTGTGCAGAGAATGCAAGAAAGACCATAAACTGAGCAATATCTGTTTTATCTTTTATACGGCAACATACATCGATGATAAAGATGAAGAATTTGCCTTTGCATTGGGTGCTCAGAAATTTATACGCAAACCACAGGAACCGGTAATATTTTTAAAACTGATTGAAGAAGCAATTGAAACATCAGCAAACGTGGGGAATGCTCCCATTCAGGATAAAGAACAGGATGAAAAGGAAATATTGAAACTCTATAACGAGCGCCTGATCACCAAGCTGGAGAAAAAAAATCTGGATCTTGAAAATGAGATCGCTTCTCATAAAGAAACCGAAAAGGAATTAATTCGGGCAAAAGAAAAGGCAGAGGAATCGGATAAACTAAAGACAGCATTTTTAGCAAATATATCTCATGAAATAAGAACACCATTGAACGGTATTATCGGATTTTCAGATTTGATAACGGATTCAGACCTTTCAGCCGAAAAGAGAAAGCAATATTCTCAGGTCATTCGCGAAAGCGGCGATCAGCTCCTTTCCATTGTGAACGATATTATCAGCATTGCAACCATAGAAGCAGGCCACGAAGAACACCAGGAGAAAAGGTGCGACATCAATAAACTTTTGGAGTTAATAAAAAAACAAAACTCTTATAAGGCCGAAACAAAAACTCTTTCCTTTATTGTATCCTCGGCTCTCACTGATGATGAAGCAATTGTACTGATCGATGAGACCAAATTGCTCCGGATACTTATCAATCTAATAAATAATGCTATAAAGTTTACAGATGAAGGATATATAAATGTAACCTGCAGACTTGATGGCAACTTAATAAAATTTGCTGTTAAAGATACCGGAATTGGAATACCTCCTGAAATGCATGAAAAAATCTTTGACCGGTTCTTTCAGATCGATTATAGTGATACGCGATTATATGGTGGTAACGGACTCGGACTTTCAATTGTCAAGTCGTATGTCCATTTCTTAAACGGTGAAATCCGCGTGGATTCAAATCCCGGACAAGGTTCCACATTTTATTTTACTTTGCCATACACTCCCGTACCTAAAGAAGTTAAACCAGATGAAGTTTCATCAAAACAAAAAAACAAGGACTTATCGGGCAAAGTGATCTTAATTGCTGAAGATGACAATACTAATTATGCATATCTGGAAGAGATACTACATGACAAAAAAGTGAAAACAATACGTGCAAAGAATGGCAAAGAAGCAGTCGATTTGTGTAAAACCAATCCTGAAATTGAAATGGTCTTCATGGATATCAGAATGCCGGAATTAAATGGTTATGAAGCAACAAAACAAATATTAAAATTCAGAAAAGATTTGCCCATTGTTGCTCAAACAGCCTATACATATTTTAACGATATACAAAAAGCAATGGAAGCAGGATGTACTGCTTATATTGAAAAACCGATCAGCCCTGAAACAATTATGAACAGTATCAGAAAATACTTATGAAATAATTAAAAGACCCTTTAATCGAAAAAAGTCATGAGAATTCTGGTGGTTGACGATAATACGGATAATATTGAGATGATGATGATCATGCTCAAAAGTAGAAACTATCAGGTCACATCGGCACGCAATGGTCAGGAAGCGCTTAAAAAATTGCATTCCGGAAAATTTGATCTGATAATTTCCGACATACTTATGCCGGTGATGGACGGATTTCAACTGTGCAGGGAATGTAAAAAAGATCATGATCTGAAGGGGATAAGTTTTATTTTTTATACGGCTACATATATCGATGCTAAAGATGAAGAATTTGCACTGGCATTAGGTGCACAAAAATTTATACGTAAGCCACAGGAACCGGAAGTTTTTTTAGATCTGATTCAGGAAGTAATAGAAAGATCGGCAAACAAAAAGAAGAGACCGAAAGTTCTTCCCAAATCAGATGAAAAAGAAATACTTAGGCTTTATAGTGAACGCCTGGTCACCAAATTGGAAAAAAGAAATCTCGAACTGGAAAGAGAGGTTGCATCCCGCAAAACAACTGAAGATAAGCTTAAAGAAAGCGAAGAAAAATTTCGTTCCTTTATTGAACAATCGTCCGAAGGTGTAATCCTGACGAATGATAAAGGTGTAATTATTGATTGTAACAAAGCCGTAGAATCAATAACCGGATTGAAAATCAACCAGATTGTCGGTCTTCCTTTATGGGAAGTCCAGCTCAAATTAATACCACGCGACAGCAATTTACGATCCAAAACAGAATCATTTAAGGAGATATTGCCTGAAGTTCTTCGTACCGGTAAGTCCACTTACTTTGAGAAACCTATGACTGTGGACCTTTTAACTCCCAAAGGCGAAAATAAAACCATTCTGCAAAGCATTTTTCCTATTAAAACAAACAAAGGATTTCATATCGGTGCATTGCTGTATGATGTAACGGAGCATACCAGGGCCGAAGAAGCTTTGAACAGGGAACAACACCTTTTTAACAGTTTGATTGAAACTACTCCCGACAATATTTACTTTAAAGATAACAACAGTTGTTTCATCAGGATCAATACACAAATGGCAAAGAGATTCGGTTTGGATGATCCGAAAGAAGCTCTGGGCAAAACAGATTTTGATTTTTTTGATGAAGAACATGCCCGTCCGGCATTTGAAGATGAACAACAAGTTATAGCTACGGGAGAACCTGTTATAAATAAGGAGGAGAAGGAGGTATGGCCGGACGGACATATTACATGGGTTTCAACCACCAAATTGCCGTTGTGTGATAAAGCCGGAAATATTATTGGTATCATGGGCATTTCAAGAGATGTTACTGACCGTAAGCGAGCAGATGAAGCCCTGCGCGAAAGCGAAAAAAAATACAGGGAACTAATTGACGGGATGAACGAAACGGTATGGGTCATCGATTTTCAAGGCAATCTCATTGATGTAAACAAAACTGCTGTCGAGGTTTTAGGCTATTCCAAAGAAGAATTAATTACTCTAGGGCTTTACGGCATAGATTCCTCATTGAAAAAGGAAGATATCAGAACCTTTGCTCAAAAGATGCCGTCGGATAAATTACAGATCTTTGAGACATTGCATACAACCAAAGACGGAAAGACATTTCCGGTTGAGGTTTACTCCAGTCTCGTGACTTATCAGGGTAAAAAAGCGATTTTAAGTATAGCAAGAGATATTACCGAACGCAGGCAGGCAAGAGATGAGTTATTTACTCTTGCCTCACGCCAGGAAGCCATTCTCTCTGCTGTTCCTGATATCATTATGGAAGTGAACAATGATAAGGTATATACCTGGGCAAACAAGGCGGGTATTGAATTCTTCGGCGAGGATGCGATTGGCAGGGAAGCTTCATTTTATTTTGAAGGTGAACAGGATACTTATCAGGCTGTTCAGCCTATTTTCAGTGGCGATGAACATGTAATCTACACAGAGAGCTGGCAACGACGTACAGACGGAGAAAAACGACTGCTTGCATGGTGGTGCCGGGTGCTGAAAGATGAGAATGGAGAAGCTGTGGGAGCACTGTCGACAGCACGAGACATCACTGAACACAAACATGCAGAAGAAGCATTGCGGGAGAGCGAGGAAAAATACCGCTCAATTGTGGAGACAACCACGGAGTGGATATGGGAAATAGATCTTATGGGAATGCATACGTTTTCGAATCCTTCAATTACATCCATTCTGGGTTATTCTGCAGAAGAATTCATCGGGCAGAACACTTTTCCCCTCTTGCATGAGGATGATCAGTCGGAGGTTGAAACGAAACTTTCCAAACTTATAGAAGCGAAACAAGGATGGAAGGGATGGATCATGCGATGGAGGCATAAAGATGGCAGCTATCGTATCCTCGAAAGCAGTGCCGTACCTATTCTTGATTCAAACGGAATGATACGGGGGTACAGGGGGTCAGATCGCGACATAACCGAACGCAGACAGGCAGAAGAAACAATAGAAAAGGAACGTTCCCTGCTGAGAACGTTGATCGATAATCTTCCGACAGGCGTTTTTGTTAAAGACAAAGAATACCGGAAAATTATTGCGAATCCTGTACATGCAAATGAGGTAAAGGGTCACCTGAAATACCTGGCCATGAATTCTGAAATAGATATTCTCAACAAAACTGATTTTGAGGTTTTTCCAAAGGAACTGGCGGATAAATTTTTCATCGAAGACCAAAAGGTACTGCAGGATGGTTCTTTAATACGAAACAAAGAAGGGCTTGGATACAGTGACAAAGGCGATCCGCTTTGGCTGCTGGTATCGAAAATACCATTGCGGGATAAAAATGATGAAATCACCGGGATGATAGGTGTTGCAACTGATATTACAGAGCGCAAGCAAGCAGAAGAAGCCGTGAAAACTTCAGAAGAAAAATTCAGGACTATTTTTAATACTGCCAGTGACGGCATGTTCCTTCTTGATCCGGAAGCACGAAAGTTCATCATGTGCAATACTTCATGTTCACAAATGCTGGGCTATTCAAATAATGAATTTTTAAACCTTGATATGGCAGCCATACATCCTGCCGAAGAATTCCCTTTTGTTTTAGAACAAATTGAAAATACTTTAGGAGGGAAAGAAGGGATACGCAGGGATATTAAGTTCAAACGCAAGGACGACACCATATTTTCAGCCGACATTGGCCCGACTCTGGTTACTATTGCAGGAAGAAGACTTGTGCTTATTGTATTCAGAGATATTACCGAACGTTTGCTTATTGAAACCGAACTTCGTTCGGCAAAAGAAAAAGCCGAAGAATCCAATAAACTGAAAACGGCTTTTTTAACCAATATGTCGCACGAAGTACGAACGCCGATGAACGGTATTTTGGGCTTCATGGGTTTGTTGAGATCACCTGGTTTGGAATACTCTAAACAACAGCAATATATAGAGATTATCGAAAAGAGCGTGAACCAGTTGTTGCTAATTATTACCGACATCATTGAAATGTCCAAAATCGATGCAAAACAAATCCGTGTGAACAATACCCGGTTTAATGTATATCAAATTTTAAATACGCTTTATGCTACATTCGCCCAAAATTTAAAGAATGATGAAAATGACAATGTTAGTATTTCATTGAATGTTCATCCTGCTGTAAAGGATTGCAATTGTTTTACCGATGAAGTTAAATTGATACAAATACTGACCAATCTGATAAACAATGCTATTAAATTCACCCGCAAAGGAACAATTGAAATAGGATGCCTGCTAAACCGTTCAAACGAAATTGAATTTTCTGTCAAAGATACCGGAATCGGTATAGCCAAAAAACACCAGAAATTAATTTTCGAAAGATTCAGACAGTTCGATGATACGACCACGAGACAATATGGAGGATTGGGCCTTGGTTTATCAATCTCCAAAGCCTATGTTGAATTGTTGGGAGGAAAGATATGGATTGACTCAGAACAAGGCAAAGGGGCTACATTTGGTTTTACAATACCTTATACACCCGCAGAAAAGGAGACTCAAACCGTTGATACGATCAATCCCGAAAAAAGTGATTTATCAGAAAGGCTTGTTTTAATTGCGGAAGATGATGACATCAATTTTTTGTATCTGGAAGAATTATTTGATGACCAAAAAATACAAATTATCCGTGCAAATAATGGAAAGGAGGCTGTGGAAATATGCAAGACAAATGTTGAGATCGATTTGGTATTAATGGATATGAAAATGCCTGTATTAAATGGTTATGAAGCGACAAAACAAATTTTGAAATTCAGAAAAAACTTACCCATAGTGGCACTAACAGCATATGCATTTTTCGATGATAAAGAAAAAGCCATCGATAGCGGTTGTGTTGATTATATTTCCAAACCAATAAAGATAGATCGCTTAATGGCAATTCTGAACAAGTATTTGAAATAAGATAAGAAAATCCCGTGGTTATTTCAGCTATGCTGGCAGAATGATCACAAGTTAAAGTTGAAGGTATTTACAAATTGAAGCTCCGCGAAGCAGGCTCTAACAGATCTATTATCACGACCACAGCGAGTTTGAAATATATATTCCCTGCTATCCAGAAGATTTTCATTCTCAGTTTCAGGTGCAGTGGAAAGACATGCCTGTTATTTCCGGTCCGACATATTAAAAGTAATGTAGTCTTCACTGTCAGTTGCTGCCGATTCAACAAAAAGGCATTGAAAGAATACTGACTGATTACCGGATTAACTCAATCAATTACCGGTGATCAAAATGCTTTCGCATATAGATCTTTACAGACATGATCTGCAGGACTCAAATTCAGGGTATCGGATCAGATAAGTATATATTGAATGTTGCTGCCAAATAGTTATAAGAACAGATCCTTGCGGGTATATATTTATATAACAACTTTTTTCACATGAACTGAATAATCTTTCTTAATTTCGATTTAATTTACGCGGCATATGATGTCCCTGGCCAAATTTATTCTGATCTCCTTGCTACACGTCCTTTTTTGCATTTCCTATGCGAATTCCGGTGAGGACACTTTAATTATTCGTGATTATATAAAAAAGGCAGATAGGCTGTGTTCAATATATCCTGACAGCGCTCTTTTATACAGTCAGAAAGCATTAAATATTGTTTCTTTTATTGACGATCCGTATTTGGTCAGTAAAATATATAAAACTCACGGAATTGTGTTTTATCATAAAGCCCGCTACGATTCTTCAACTTATTATTTGAAATTATCGATCACACATATTCCTAAAAAAGAGAGCGGTTATCTGGCAACCCTATACAATTTGTACGGTTCGGCATTAATTATGCACAATGAGTTTGATACAGCCCTTTATTATATTCAAAATTCATTTGATATAAACACCAAACTTGAATTGAAAAAGGGATTAATGAACAATTATGCAAATTTCGGACTGGTTTATAAGTGTATGGGAGCTTATGATGTATCCATAAGCTATATATACAAGGGACTTCCTATAGCCGAAGAGTTGAGGGATACGTTAACAATTATAAAGCTTCTTCATTCTATAGGTTCTAATTACCGGTCAATGGGAAAACCGAAGTTGGGGATTGTATATTGCAAAAAGGCATTGGACTATTCACTGGCAATACATAATTATAAACGGGCAAGTGAATTGGCCAATACAATAGCAAATTTTTATAAGGATTTAGCACAATATGATGAAGCAATGCGTAATTATCAATTATCCTATGATTATGCACATAAGATAAACTATCCGACAATGGAAGCCGCAGCTTTAGTAAATATAGGACTTTATTATGCTATTGATAACCGGTTTGACAGCGCAATGCATTACCTTGCAAAAGGTTATCATATTGCTCAAAATAACAATTACATAAGTATAATTGCCGCTGCTGATATTACATATGGTAAAATCTATACAGAAACAAAACAATACGATAAGGCTTTACAACATCTCTTAAATGTGATCGACAGTGAAAATAAAGCAGAGAATTCATTCATAGATAAAGCATAC
>JAFGQO010000158.1 GCA_016935615.1 Bacteroidales bacterium | reverse complement strand
TGTTGCTCTGTTAACAAGACGAGAATTAAACTCTTCCTTTCTGAAATTTAAAAACAAAAAATATATTGTAAGCAAGGAAAGAAGCAATAAGATTGCTATAATGGCAGTGAAACGGCAGGTTATTTTTTGGCGAATTTCCATTAGTTTTCTCCAAAAATATATCCCATACCAATGCGTGTATGGATAAGTTTCTTATCGAAATCTTTTTCGATTTTTTTTCGCAATATATTCACGTAAACATCTACCACATTTGTACCGGTATCAAAAGATATGTCCCATACTTTTTCTGAAATTTCGGAGCGTGTAACAACTCTTCCTTTGTTTTGCATGAAATATTCCAGTAACGAGAATTCTTTTGCAGTCAGTTCAATGGTTTTATCACTTCTTTTAGCGATCTTCCTGTCAAGGTCAAGTTCAAGATCACCAATTTTCAGCATTCTGGAATTCTGAACAATTCCTGATGTTCTTTTGGTGAGGGCTTTTATGCGGGCTAACAGCTCTTTAAATTCAAAGGGTTTAACAAGGTAATCATCGGCGCCGGCATCAAATCCGGTTACTTTATCATCGGTAGTGCCAAGGGCAGTCAAGATCAGTATCGGAATTTGCTGATTTATTTCCCGTATCCTTTTGCATAATTCCAAACCATTGATGTGAGGTATAATGATATCCAGCAATATCAGATCAAAATATTCTTTGGTGGCTAATCTTTCTCCTATTTGTCCGTCGAATGCAAATTCAACATCATACCCGTTCTCTTCAAGGCCTTTCTTAAGGAATGCAACAACCTTTGGTTCATCTTCGATGATCAGGATTTTCATCAGAATAAAATAATATTAAACATTTGATTATCAGAGTAATATTATTGCTTGTATTTGTATTTTTACTGTTCATATCATGAAACCCTTCACAAAATCAATTCGGGATAAGCTATGGTTTGTTCATCTTCTAATTGAGTGTATGTGTACATAGTCGGCTCTGATTCTTCGGAGAGGGTTTCATTTTTATGTTTTAACATAAAGACAAATTTACGTCTTAGCTGTATTTTATTACCGTATTAAGCCATTTTTTTCTTTTTATATTGAAAATGCATAGCAACAATTTCAATAGCTTTCCTGATAGATTTGTTAATCGGCATATGCAATGTTGCAAGCCAGGGATCAATACAATACAACTTCATATAATAAGAAGACATCTCAGGAGCATATAAAATACTTGATTTAAATTTCTCAGGTTGTATGAGAGATTTTATGTGTTTGCATGTAGCCAGTACTTTTTCGTTTTTTTTATTTGTTTTTGCAGCAAATCCGAATAACCTGCAAACCATGCCTCTGTTATTATAGTCTGAACAAAAACCTTCCCGGGAAAATGGATTATAAAATACACATATTTCATCAATTTTGTTGTCAATAGCTTCAAGTATACTTTCATACTCACATGACAAATAAAGATTGTATGCAGCAGGCAGGAATTCAAGCACCGTAGCTTCAATATGATTTGTTAAGCAGCATTCTCCACAATCAGGTTTACAGAAAAGGCAGGATTTTATTCTGAAGTTAGAATTATGCTTTTCCAGTTGTTCATAAACCTTATTAACGGCTTTGATTTTATTTAATAAATACACAAGTTTGAAGTATTTCAGAAATTCAAGAATTCTTAATACCTATGGATTTAAGCAAGAACTGTTGCATTTTCTTTTATGGATCTATTGGTTACAGAGGCAAGATTTATTCTTTGTTCAGCGGCCTCTAAGATGGTTTGAAGCATATCAGCATAACTCATACCTTTTAAATCTGACATTTTTGCCAGGTGACCATCCCAACACCAGCCCGGATTTGGATTAACCTCGAGCAATTTTGGAACTCCGTTTCCATCAAGTCTCCAGTCAAAACGTGTGTAATCTCGGCATTCCAACCTTTCTGCAAGTTTAAGGCTTAATTCAACGATCATTTTTTTTGTTCCCGTATTAATATCCGCAGGTATTGATCTTAACAAATGAAAATATGGTGAATCTTGCAGCCATTTTGCTTCGTAACCGCATATTTTCGGCAGATCATCCGGAAGTTGAGAATAATCTTCTTCAACAATTGGCAGCACTGTATATGATTCGGGAGGATTACCAATTATACCCAGCGTAAGATCCTTTCCTGAAAGGAATTCTTCAACCAAAATAGGTTTATCGTAACCAAACTTTTCCCTGGTTTTAATGATGGCATCATTTAATTCAGCAATAGTATATGCTACACTCTTTTGTGTAATGCCAAAACTGGAATCACCGAAATTTGGCTTGGCAATAACCGGAAATTCAATGTTCATTTCAAAAACATTGTCTTCGGGTTTAATATAAAACGCATCCGCGACGGGCACATCCATTTCTTTTGCAATACCACGAATCAGAGATTTATCATAACAAAATGCAAGACATTGAGGATTTGAACCGGTATAGGGGATTTTCAGCATCTCGAGCAAAGCAGGTACATGCAATTCATTTCTTGCATCGTTATTAAAACCTTCATCGCACAGGTTCAAAACGTAATCGATCTGAGGTTTCAGTTTTACCAGATTACTGATGAGCTGATCGTGGTTATCCATATAAATGAATTTGTAATTTTTCAGCGAGCTCAGAGCAATTTTAAGTTGCTGTATCGTGTTGTAATCGTCCTCATCAAAAACAGTATCCGGTTTTACAATATCTGCCTTACTTGGATCACCCAGTAAAACAGCCACATTCTTAACTTCTGTCAGCTTTTGTTTTACAGGAGTCCATTCCTTAATTGCTTCAGAAGTTACAATAATGCGTCTTTCCATCATTCCCAGATCCTGATTTCTTATGGAATCGGTGCTGTATTCATTGTGAAACATAATGTTTGTAAATCCGGCTTTCCGGAGTATGTCGGTAAGTTTTTCCTTTGTGTAAAGACGTTCGGCATAAAACTGGTCAACAATTACTCCTTTTTTTGTATTCGAGATTACTTCACGGGATATCAGGCGTTCGTTATCGTTTGCAAGGGAGCGTTCCCGACAGACAAAATGAGTTTTGTTAATCCATTCCCAACTCCTGGGATTGAAGTTCTTTTTTAGAAAATTACCATCGGCAACATCCAATAAAAATTTTCCTTTTGGTTTCAGAACCCTGAGAACGCCTTTCAGAATTTTTAAATCATCATCAACACTTTCAAAATAGCCGAAGCTATTGCCCAATATCATTACAACATCAAATGTATCAACAGGATATGGTAATTTTCTTGCATCTCCTTCCTTAAAATTTGCTGATAAACCCTCGGTCAGATTGGTTTGCTTTGCCCTGTTGATAAGATAATGTGAGCGGTCCATACCAAATACATTGTTAAAACCTCTTCGTGACAGTTCCAGAGTATGCCTCCCTTGTCCGCATGCCAGATCAAGAATAACATGCTCTTTGGATAAATCCAGCATGTTGGTGAACATATCAAGTTCAAAAGCTGTAATGCTTTTATCTTCGACAACATCCGCATCGGTTTTTAAATACATGGAATTGAAAATTCTTCGCCACCAGTCCGGCTGTAAAAATTCTTCCAGATTGTTTACCGGGCCAAAGGAGTTCTGTATTTGTTTGCCGTTCTTTTTTTTATGTGTTGTTCCATTTGTTTTTCTCATGACCTAATTTCTTTTTATTGTATTGATAATTAAGTTTTTATAATGTTTTTTTCAATTCGATCATTAAAATAGATATCGAGTTATTATGAAATGAAAATTCCTGTATATGGTTTGTTGCTGTTTATTTTTTGATACAAACAATGATACCATGCCATGGAAGTAATACTGCAGGCAATATTTTTATTTTTTTGCAGATAGTAATTGTATAAGGATTTGATAACCGATCTGAAACAGACCGACCATATGAACCGGGATCTGTGCTTACCAATCAGCAGAATCATCATATGATTCATCTAAAAGATTATCATTTTGTTCCTGTTCAGATTCGGGGTTTTGTGCTTTGCTTACACTCTTTTTGGCAGAACATGAGATGAAAGCTACTGATAGTGCGAGGACAACGATAATGATCGCAAATTTTCTCATGAATACGAATGTCTCCTATTTATAAATTCGGAGGCAAAGATGATGCAATGAAATTAATATTGCATGAAACTGAAATTAAAAAAGAATTAAAATCCCTGTATACAATATATCCGGTATTAAGTAAAGCAGTAGTTTTGACATCAATTCAAAACGCTTTTGAACATGAATTCCGAATGCAGAAATCGTATCAATTACTCCTTTGTCAAGGTACTAACAGGATCGGATCTGTCCAAGCGACGGATTCCCTATATGTCATTAATAAGTCCGGAAAAAGGAGAAACAATATGGTTAACAGCCTGTATGCACGGAGATGAGATAGGAGGGACCGTTATTGTTCAGGAAATATTCAAACGTTTAAAGAACAAACTGCTTCGCGGAAGTTTACATGCCTTTCCTTTATTGAATCCTTTTGGCTTTGAAATGGTATCACGAAGCATAGCCTTTACAAAAGAAGATCTGAATCGTTCCTTTCCGGGAAACGAAAGAGGTACTCTTGCTCAAAGAATAGCTTCACGGATCTTTTCGTTTATTATGGAAACCAATCCCGATTTTGTTATTGATCTTCATAATGACTGGAATAAATCAATACCCTATGTTCTGATTGATCCTATTCTCAATGATTCGCGTAAGAAAGATATTCAGGAACTGGCTTTATCATCGGGATTGCTAATTATTCAGGATACTGATGAAATTTCTTCTTCCCTAACTCATAATCTTATTGAGCAGGGAGTAAACGCCCTGACACTTGAGCTGGGGGAATCATATGTGATCAATGAAAAGAATATTGAAACCGGTATACAGGCAGTTATTAATACATTGATGCATTTGGAAATGATAAACGATGAGCAACCACCGTTCAACTATCCTTTACCCGAAAAGATCAATGGCAAGATCCTTTGTTATTCGGCAAAGCCACTCAGTTCAGTCAGTGGTATTATCCGTTTTCTGAAAAAGCCTGGAGATATGATCCTGAAAGGTCAGAAAGTTGCCAGAATATACAATGCGTTTGGAAAGCTTATGGAGTCTATTGTAATTGAGAATGATGGAATTCTGATTGGTCTGGCAGATAATGCCATTGCATTCCCGGGATCACCTGTAATGGCTTCTGGTATTTATAATTAAACTTTCCTGTTGGGTTTATAGACCGGGTTTAGTTTTAACTGCTTTTTAATCTGCTTTTCATTCCGGTTTAATAAAGGAATTCAATCTTTGCATTCCGGATCAATCAAAGCAAACATAATGGAGAAAGAGCAGGTTAATGATAAAAAAGTTAATCAGTTCTTAAAAATCCGGGATAACAGGATTTACGAAAAAAGTATGAAGATAAAATCGCTCTGCAAAGAGAAGAGGGAATCCATTTATAAAAATTTATACGATTAATTCTCACTAAATATAAGTATTATGACAACAAAAACTTCAACCGGTAAATCCGGATCAGGAACGGACAAAAAAAAGACAAGAAAAGTCACTCAGTCAGATATTCGCAGGAGAGCAGAGGAAATTTATAAGAAAAGAATACAGGAAGGTATTCCGGGCAATTCAAATTCTGACTGGATACAGGCAGAAAAGGAATTGCTGTATTAACAGGATGATAGTTGGTTTTTTCTTTTTGGAATTTCATAAAATGAATACCCTTCCACAAGGATAGAGGTATTGCTTGTGTATTGTATATTCCATCTACATATGAAATAATATGGAGGATCACTGTTAAAATCTTCAAGCACGAAATACCGGCTTTTTTGTTAATATCAAATCCTGTTTCCACGAATACTCCAACTTAATAATCTCAGGATTTATGGTAATATCTTAATTCAGTACTTTTGACCGGAATTGAGCATAAATCTTATTTTTGTGGATTATCAATTCTTTTCAAAATGAATTATCAGGTAATTATACCTTTCATTGGATATTTTATGCTGATCATTGTTATTGGCATCTGTTTATCCAGATTTTCGTCAAAAGGCATTTCAGAGTATTTTCCTGGAAACAGGGATATGGGTTGTTTTGTCATAGAATTAACTAAAAGAATATTATTATGAAGAACCATGTCAGTTTCGTGTTTGTATGGTTTGTATTTATGGCTTTTTCTGTGGTAGCACAGCAAACAGATTTTGAAAAATTTAACGCAGGAAGCAGATTTAACGATAAGGCCTGGGAGTCGGATGGTTTTGTCAATATTGACTGGTTCCAGGGATCAGACAGGGCCATGGTATCTGATGACTTTTCACATGGTGGGAAAAAGTCTCTCAGGGTATTTTATCCAAAAGGAAAATTCGGACCGGGTGAAACCGGTCATCAGGCACCTTGTGGCCTGACTCCGGCAGATGAGTATTATGTATCTTACTGGTTACGGTTCAGTGAAGATTTTAGCTGGGGTACAGAAAATCAGGGTGGAAAACTGCCCGGTTTGGCATCGGGTGAAAAATGTTCCGGAGGACAGACCTGCGATGGATCTAATGGTTTCACTGCAAGATATATGTGGAGGGAGGATGGCAGGGCTGTGCTCTATCTTTATCATATGGACAAACCGGGGAAATACGGAGAAGATTTTGATTTGACCGGTGAAGATGGAGAAAAATCTTACTTTCCCAAAGGAGAATGGATTAACCTTATTGAGCGGGTAAAGATTAATTCAGGGAATAATCATGACGGAGAAGTTCAGATATGGTATAATGGAAAGGAAGTATTGCATCTTTCAGGGTTAAAGTTTGTAACAAATGGAGACAAAGTAGATGCATTTTATTTTTCCACTTTCCATGGCGGCAATGACATTACTTGGAGCCCGAAAAATGACTGCTACATCTGGTTTGATGATATCATTGTTACCAGGGATCCAAAAAATGTATTCACTTCTTCTTCACTCACTACCCCTTAACTTTTTCATTCGTATCAACGCCTCAACAAAGTAATAATCAGCATAGGTCAGAGGAACGTCTACTTCTGAATTGTCGGGCATATGTCCGACACTGTGCTTCAGAATAAAATTCCCGTTGTTGTTTGTTGTATTTCTGTAGTGAGGGGAATTTAACGTGCGGATCTGGGTCTCGGCAACGTTAAGATACTCTTCGGACAATTCAGGGATTACATATTGACTAAGTTCTGTCAGCGCTGAACAAATGATGCATGCGGCAGAAGCATCACGATAACAATCCGGAATATTGGGCGCGTCAAAATCCCAATAAGGAATTTTATCAGCGGGCAATCTGGGATGATCAAGAAGAAAACCGGCAATTCGCTTGGCCTGGTTCAGATATATAGTATCTCCGGTATATCGGTATGCCATGGTAAATCCGTAGAGTCCCCAGGCTTGTCCGCGCGCCCAGGATGATTCATTACCATATCCCTGAGCCGTGTTTTTACATTCCGGGAGACCTGTAACAGTATCATAGCTAACAACATGGTAACTGCTGTTGTCGGGGCGAAAATGGTTTTTAAGAGTGGTGTTTGCATGTGTTATTGCCACATCGCAGAAACGGTTTTCATTAAATTGATGACAAGCCCATAATAGCATTTCCAGATTCATCATATTATCAATAATTACCGGATATTCCCATCGGCTGTTCCATTCAGCAGGATCCCACGACCGGATGCATCCCGTTGATTCCCTGAATCTGGATACAAGAGAACAGGAAGCTGTTTCAATGATTTTCAGATAGGAGCTGTCCCCGGTTAACCTATACCCGTTCCCAAAACTGCAGAAAATAATAAATCCCAGATCATGAGTTGTTGTAAAATATTGCTGATCAGCAACTCTCATAGAGAAACTGTGAGCAAGTTGTTTGTATTTATCATCCTTTGTAAATTCATACATATACCATAATAATCCGGGGAAAAACCCACTGACCCACCATTCCGGATTACAGGTTTCGAGATTTCCGTACCTGTCGGCGGTCTTCGGAAGAAGACCATCCTTTTCAAGTAATGAATTAGCCATTAACAGACTTTGTCTGGCTGAAAAATGCAGTGCTTCATCGATAACTTTTTCTATTGGTTCAAACTCATTTGTCTGTGACCAGTTACATCCGGATATGAATAACACAGAGATAAAGACGATAGATTTAACAATTTTCAACTTTTGATATAACCCCATAAATGATGAACTATTTAATAGTTTTTACATGTTTTTCCAGTACCGAATATAGCTGTTCTTTTTTAATGGGTTTGATTAAATAATCTACAAATCCTGCGGATTTTATTTTCTTTATTTCTTCATTGAAAGCGTAAGCAGTTTGCGCAATGACAGGTATTTTATAATTTCTTTTTTGAAGTTCAAGTAAGGTATCAATACCATTTAAGGCAGGCATTTTAATATCCATTAAGATCAGTTTTATTTCTGAGTTTTTCTTTGTTATCCCCAATACTTCCAGTCCGTTGACGGCATGGTGAATGATGGCTCCTGTTGGTAAGATCAGTCTTTTCAGATAGAGAAAACTTGACATATCATCTTCGGCAATGATAAGAGACAGATTTTTCAATTGTGGTATGCGGACCTTACTTGCCGATGCAGGTTCAGGTTTTTTCTGAAGATGTGTATGGCTGACAGGTAGCTTGACATAGAAAGCCGATCCTTTACCGACTTCAGATTCCAGCCAGATCTTTCCTCCCAGCAATTCCACAAGGCTTTTTGTAATGGCCAGTCCCAACCCTGTGCCTTCGTAAAGAATTTCATTTTGGTCTTCTATTTTTCGAAATTTCTCAAATATCGATTCATGATACACCTTGTTTATCCCTATCCCTGTATCACTGATTTTAAAAAGGAGCATGTCTTTATTATCAACCAGGTCAACTGTAACTTCAATAGAACCTTCAATTGTAAATTTGATCGCATTGCTTACCAGGTTTGAAATGATCTGGAGTAGTCTGCCTTTGTCAATCAGAACAGTAATTGTATCAATCTTTGGATTTTTGATTACGCGAAATACCAGCTTTTTTCCGATAGATTTTTGTTTGGCATCCAATTGAATACGGTAAATATCCTCAACTTCTTTAAGGATAACATTGATATTTACTTCTTCATAAATAAGTTCCAATTCCCGGGCTTCAATTTTTGAAAAATCAATGATGTCACTGATCAGATTCAATAGTATATTACCACTGCTGTTGATCATCGACTGGTAAGATTTACGCTCACTGTCGGTAATATCCACTTCAAAAATAAGTGAACTGAATCCTATAATAGCATTCAGAGGTGTTCTGATTTCATGAGACAGATTGGACAGAAAGGAAGATTTTAATTTGTCAGATTCTTCTGCCTTTTCTTTTGCATATTGCAGTTCGCTGGTACGTTTCTCAACAAGTTCTTCAAGGTTTGACCGGTATTTATTCAATTCTTTGTATGCCAGTTCCAGCTTGTTCTTCTGATCCTCAACAGTCTTTTTCTGGATTGATATTTCCTGATTTTGTTCGCTTAAAGTCTTGTTCTTCTGAGTAATTTGTTTTGTGCGTTCATTCACTTTTTCTTCCAGAACATGCTTTTGAGAAGTTAAATTTCTTACTCTGAATAAAAATATACCTGATACAAACAGAACAATAAGGATTATCAGAATAAACTGGATCCACCAGATTTTCCACCACGGTGGCAGTATTAGAATGGTCAGTGGTTTTCTCTCTATCCAGTCTATTCCGTTAATGGAAGCTTTTATCCTAAAATAATATTTTCCTGCCGGTAAATGGTTGTAGTTGACAGTGCAGCTATGATCAGTATATATCCAGTTTTGGTCAAGATTATCCAGTTTGTATGCATATCTTAATTTCCCAAATCCTGAATAATAGGGTGAAGTGAAACTCAGGCTAAAGTTGTAATAGCGATGATTGAGTATAAGCTCATCGATAGCATTTATATTTTGTTGTATAATTGAATTTGGGGCATTGGGTTGTTGGCTTATCCCGAAAACCATAAAATTTGTAAGATGAACACCGTTAACAAGTATTTCTTCATCTTTAAAAAAGGAGGGATGAAATACATTGAAGCCATTTCTTCCTCCAAAATATAAATATCCCTGATCGTCTTGGCAGTAAGACCCGATCACAAATTCGTTGTCCTGCAGTCCCGATTCTGTTTGAAATACTGTTGTGGCCAGTTGAACAGGATTTGTTTGTATGACAGAGCACTTTATAATGCCAGCATTTGTGCTTAACCATAAATTCTGGTGATTATCTTCTTCTATACCATAAACATAGTCAGCCAGATGTCCCTCTTTAGTATTAAAAAATTGAATGGTGTCCTTTTCGTGGTCAATCAACAACAATCCCTGACCGCTGGTGGCTACCCATATAAATCCTCTACTGTCCCTGAAAATGTTGTTTGCACATGAGTTTCCTATATAATCAGGATCCAGGGTACTTATATTCAAATGTTTAAAGCTGGTATCCTGCAGGTTTAAAAAACTGATTCCTTCATAGTGCCCAATCCATATAGTTTGATCATCATCATAAAAGATCGATCGCAGGTAGTTATTCGATATTGAAGATGAAAGATCGTGGTTTTCTGTATATTGTTTACTATATTCTTCCTTCTCTATATCAAATATCAATAATCCGCCACCGTTTGTTCCCAACCACAATTGTTTGCCTATTTCTTCAATACAGTAGACAGCATCACTTCTTCTGTTGTATCCTTCCGGTCCGCTGTATCTGAATTGTTTGTATGTATTACGATCCAGATCATATTTTATCAGTCCTCCGCTGTAGGTTCCGATCCAGTAATTGCCTTCACTGTCAATATGCTGAGATAATACAACATCTGTTTCTTCATCGAGAGGAAGATTCAGGAATCTTCCTGTTTTTTTGTTAAAACGGAACAAGCCTCCGCCATCTGTTCCCAGCATGATGCTGTTATCAATTTGCAGGAAAGTAAGTATTACATTATGACTTAGCTCGTGATTATAGCTATTTAGGCAATTGTAATGATTGAAAGATCTGAGGCTTGAATTTATATAGCTGATACCACCTCCGAAAGTACTTATCCAAATATTGCCTTCTATGTCTTCAAAAATATCACGTACATCGTTTTTTAGCAATGTACTCTTTGTTCGGAAGTCTTCCTGAAAATGTATGCATGAAGTCAGATCGGCACTGATAAATACGATTCCTTTGTCTCTTGAACCAAGCCAGTAATTGTTTTTTGAGTCGATAAGTAAGAATTGTACAACAAAATTTTTTATGTCATGTTTTTTCAGAATATCCAGGTGTTCAAACTTGTTCTCATCAATATGGTAATGTTTAAGACCATCATTGGTTGATACCAGGAGGGTATGATCATCCACAGGTTGAATGGCATAAATATTTGAAATTTCGGGAGGTTGCTGAATACGAAGAAAAGTATTGTTTTCGCTTATAAATTTGCATAATCCCTTGCTTGTGCCTATCCAAATCTTACCCTGTTTATCCGAGTTTATACACAGAATGGTATTTCCGGGCAAACTGTTTTGATTGTTTTCTTCAGTTGTAAATTGCTTAAAAGAATGACCTCCCTTGCGTAACATATTGATGCCGATGTCGCTTGTTGAAGATACCCAAACATTGTCCATATTATCAACAAAGAGTATTTCAACAGAATTGTCCCGGAGGCTTTCAGGATTTTCGGGATCATGAACAAAATGTGTAAACCGGTGATTGTTGAGGTCAAAAAAATTAATTCCTGCACCAAGTGTAGCTATCCAGAGATTGCCTTTACTGTCCAGTTCCAAATCAGACAAGTTGTTGTAATTCAGTGAATTATTATTGTTTGTTTCATTCTGGAAAACAAGACAGGAATTGCCATCGTATCTGTTAAGCCCCTGTTGGGTTGCAATCCAGATGAAACCTGCTTTATCCTGTATACACGACAATACCACGTTACAGGAGAGTCCTTCAACACTTGTTATGCTTTTCATTGGCATACGGCTGTTTGGTAAAATAGCCTGTTGTGCCTTAATCAAAAAAGAAAAGATTAATGCGGGAATTATTAGTATGATCCTGTTTAACACGTTGTAATAAATTAACAAATACAGGCAAATGTTATTGGTCTGTATTCCTGATTATCAGACAATAAGTTAATAAAAAAATTTATCTTTTAATAATAGCAACAAGGCATGATTTGATGAGACAAATACAACTTTCTCTCATGGACAATTCCAAAATTATACTAAGTATCTTGTATTTTTAAAATAGCCGCATGAATAAAAATAAAATAAAGTGTGTTGATTTGAGATTCTATAATAAATAAATGGTATACTATTTTGCCTATTCTTCAATCAATAAGTTACGATTTTTCTATTTCAGCCAATTTTTTCAGAAAATAAAAAGCGTAGATTTATAAGTTAGTGTTGATTTCCCCTTTATGTTAATAAGCGGTTGAAAATTATTTGATGCCTATTTCCTGTGAAAGTTTTTCCTGCATGTTTTTTTTCATATTTTGCGTCCTGGTATGATAAAACGAAAAGTTGAAAATGAGATAATAGTTACCACTGCAATTATCATATATAAAGTATATACCCTATGGCTAAACTGAAAAACATTGATAAAGTACTGATTATCGGATCAGGCCCCATTATTATCGGACAGGCATGTGAATTTGATTATTCGGGCACTCAGGCATGCAAAGCATTGCGTTCATTAGGTTATGAGATAGTACTTGTCAATTCTAATCCGGCAACCATTATGACCGATCCGGGAATGGCAGACTATACCTACATTGAACCACTTACACCCGAAGCCCTTACGGAAATTATCGAGAAAGAACGGCCCGATGCTTTGCTTCCTAATCTGGGCGGACAAACCGGACTGAATCTTTCTTCGCAATTGTATAAATCAGGAGTACTTGAAAAATACAGGGTAAAAGTTATTGGTGTAAATATTGATGCCATAGAGCGGGGAGAGGACCGTACGGCCTTTAAAAATACCATGAACAAACTTGGTATTGAAATGCCAAGAAGCACGGCAGTAAATACAGTGGGAGATGCTGAGAAAATTGCTGATGAACTTGGATACCCGGTAGTTATCAGACCAGCATATACAATGGGAGGGACAGGAGGCGGATTGGTATACAACAAAGAAGAACTGAATACTATAGCTGCGCGTGGATTGGCAGCCAGTATGGTGCACCAGATTCTTGTCGAGGAATCTGTTCTTGGCTGGGAAGAACTGGAACTGGAAGTAGTTCGCGATGCAAAAAACCAGATGATAACCGTATGTTTTATTGAAAATGTTGATGCCATGGGGGTTCATACAGGGGATTCATATTGTACGGCTCCTATGCTTACTATTGCTCCTGAACTTCAGCAAAAACTGCAAAAGTATTCGTATGATATTGTTGAAGCGATCGAAGTAATTGGAGGCACGAATGTCCAGTTTGCCCATGATCCGAAAACAGGAAGGATTGTAGTAATTGAGATCAATCCAAGAACTTCAAGATCTTCGGCGCTGGCATCCAAGGCTACGGGTTTTCCTATTGCTTTTGTTTCTTCCCTGCTGGCAGGTGGACTTGCTATGGATGAAATTCCCTACTGGCGTGATGGAACGCTTGAAAAATATACTCCGTCAGGAGATTATGTGGTAGTCAAATTTGCACGATGGGCTTTTGAAAAGTTTCAAGGTGTGGAAGACAAACTGGGAACACAGATGCGTGCTGTCGGAGAAGTAATGAGTATTGGGAAAAACTACAAGGAAGCACTTCAAAAAGCGATTCGCTCACTGGAGATCAATCGGTATGGACTTGGTTTTGCAAAAGATTTTAACAGAAAATCTCTTCAGGACCTTATGGCAATGCTTGCATATCCTTCAAGCGAACGTCAGTTTATTATGTATGAGGCATTGCGCAAAGGGGCAGATATAGAAAAACTTCATTGTTTGACGCACATAAAATCCTGGTTCATTCGCCAGATGAAAGAGCTTATTGATCTTGAAGAGGAGATTCTTAATTACAGAGGGAAAGCTCTTCCTGATCACTTGTTGGTGCAAGCGAAAAAAGATGGATTTGCCGATAAATATCTGGCAAAATTGCTTGATCTTTCCGAGAAAAGCATTCGCGAACAGCGTTTATCTGTGGGTTTGAATGAAGCATGGGAAGCTGTACCTGTAAGTGGGGTAGAGGATGCTGCTTACTATTTTTCGACCTACAATGCAGCAGACACCGTGGAAGTAAGTAACCGCAAGAAAATCATGGTACTTGGCGGTGGACCGAACAGAATAGGGCAAGGCATTGAGTTTGATTACTGTTGCGTACATGCTGCTTTTACTATTCGCGAAAAAGGGTATGAATCAATTATGGTAAACTGTAATCCGGAAACCGTATCAACAGATTATGATACTTCCGATAAATTGTATTTTGAACCTCTCACTGTTGAAGATGTTTTGAGCATTTATCAAAAAGAAAAGCCCGAAGGAGTTATTGTTCAGTTTGGAGGGCAAACACCGTTGAATCTGGCCAATGAACTTGCTGAGGCAGGTGTAAAAATTCTGGGCACTTCACCCGATATGATCGATCTGGCTGAAGACCGTGACCGATTCCGAAAGGTTATGAAAAAACTGGGAATTCCGGAACCCGAATCAGGTATGGCCAGTACATTCGATGAAGCATTAAAAATTGCTGAGCGCATTGGATATCCGCTTATGGTACGTCCATCCTATGTTCTTGGAGGAAGGGCTATGGAAATCATACTGGATCGTGAAATGCTTGAACACTACCTGGCAGTGGCTGTAGACGTATCACCTGAACGACCAATTCTGATCGATAAATTTCTTGAGAATGCGCTTGAATGTGAAGCCGATGCAATTTCTGACGGTACAACTGCTTTTGTTCCCGCCATAATGGAACATATTGAATATGCAGGAGTTCATTCCGGAGACTCAGCCTGTGTTATACCTCCCGTTGACATACCTCAAAAACACCAGGATACAATCAATGAATACACAAAAAAAATTGCCATTGAACTGAATGTAGTTGGACTGATGAACATTCAATACGCCATTCTGAAGGACAAAGTATATATTCTTGAAGCAAACCCAAGGGCTTCACGCACAGTGCCGCTTGTTTCCAAAGTATGTAACATTCCGATGGCAAAAATAGCAACAGAAATTATGCTCGGAAGAAAATTGACTGATATCGGGCTGAAGGAGAAAAAGTTTGATCATTTTGGTGTGAAGGAAGCGGTTCTTCCTTTTAATATGTTTCCTGAAGTTGATCCTGTTCTGGGTCCTGAAATGCGTTCAACAGGAGAGGTACTTGGTTTGGCAGATTCTTACGGACTTGCCTTCTTTAAATCTCAGGAAGCCATTAAAACTCCGTTGCCGCTTGAAGGCACCGTGCTGATCACTATTGCCGATCGGGATAAGTTGCTCGTTCTCGATGCAGCTAAGAAATTTGCAGAATTGGGATTTACTATTCTGGCTACCAAAGGGACCCAGGTATTTCTGGCAGAGCATAGTATCCGGTCAACTTTTATCAAAAAGATAAATGAGGGCCGTCCTAATATAATTGATGCCATAAAGAATGGTGAGATCGATCTGGTGGTAAATACTCCGAAAGGGAAATACAGCGAAGTGGATGATTCCTATATCAGAAAAGAAGCTATTAAACAGGGAATCTTATACATTACAACTACTACTGCTGCTAGAGCTGCTACCAGAGGTATTGAGGCTCGCAGGAATAAGGCAACTATGGTGAAGTCGTTGCAGGAATATCACAAGGACATTCGCTGATTTGTTTTTTCGCCGGATAGTCGAATTCGGGAAATAAAAAGTTGATAAGTTACTCGATGTATCACAGAGCTTAAATCAATACCCATGCGATTGCTGCCTCAATTGTACTAAAGGGCTTCGAATAATAACCCTCGTCTTTTGTTTCAACCATCATGGGGATTATTATATCTTTAGGTTTTTCAGTGATTATGGCGATCTTTAAATCTCCGAACACATCGAGATGTTTTTTATAAAATTCCACAATTTTTATGTGTTCTTTAATATCAAAATCAAAATTTGCATTGCGATAATCCAGTATAAATCCTCTTACTTCTTTTGGAATGATGTTATTTGCAAAAGCATATACCCATGATGATGTGATATCTTCGATGGTGATCTTCCCATAATAATATTTAAAAAGAATACCGGTCGATCTGTCAAACTCAAACTTGAATTTTTCATTCATAGATGCATTGTTTTAACGTTTTCCGAATCGATGGAATATTAACAAATGAGAATATTGGCTTAAATTATGTGCAATTCATTCATTTGAATCTTGCGTCTGTTCTGTACTGTTTTACTTTTTCAGAAATATCCCTGGCCCATCCTCTGTTTTCGACCTCAAGAATATCAAATTCGGGGATGTAGGGTTTGATATCAAGAAGTGGTGTTCCGTCCAGCATATCAACATTTTCAATTTTCAGTATATTTTTACGAATACTTATTAATCTGACAACGGATATACCAATAGCATTTGGTCTTCTTGGTGCACGCGTAGCAAAAACGCCATGAAATGTATTATCTAAAAAAGGAATAACCTGCAAGTTGTAACCACTGGATTTATGGAGGTAATAGATGAGGTATATATGTGAAAAACCTGGAAGATCAGCAAGCCCTTCCGTATACTTTTCTTTCAGTATGATACTTCCTTTTATTCCCTGAGCTCCTCCGGGTTGTATGGGCATTCCTTCCTTGACCTTAAATGGTGTGTGAATGATACCAATTGATCTGAACGTAATATCCATCAAGTTTAAATTTTGTTATGACCGATCTCCGATAAAATCACTTATTTTTTCGTATAGCGATTCGTTATTAATTGGCTTTGTAATATAATCGTTAAATCCGGCTTCAAGTATTTTATCTTTGTCATCTGAAAATGCATATGCCGTTTGTGCAATAATGGGCAGAGAAGACCTGATTTTTCTTATTTTTTTAAATACCTCAAAGCCATTCATTACCGGCATTCTGATATCCAGTAAAACCAGATCAATATCCTTGTTGGTTTTTACAAATGAGACGGCTTCTTTCCCATTTTTTGCAAATAGTGTTTTTATCTTAGTTACAGAAAGTACCTCTTTGAAATAATCAATTACTAATGGTTCATCATCAACAATGAGGATTTTGTAGTTAGACCAGTTGTAATTCATATTTTTATCTTTTTTTGTGATACCTGTTTTTTTTCTTTTTTAGAGCCTGGCTTAAATGGCACACTGAAATAAAATGTAGTTCCTTCTCCAATGTTGGATTCAATCCATATTTTGCCATCCAGCATTTCAACATAGGCTTTTGAGATTGAAAGGCCAAGACCGGTTCCGCCATACTCACGCGTATGAGTTTCTTCGGCTTGTCTGAAACGTTGAAATATTTTATCCTGCATGCTTTTTCTGATGCCAATACCGCTGTCTTTTATGTATATATGGATTTCTTTCGGATTGTATTTAGCTCCGAGTTCAATAAATCCATTCTTGGTGAATTTAAGTGCATTATTGAGTAAATTTGATATTGTTAACCTGATCTTTAACTCATCTGTAACTATTGTGGTGTATTCATCAGGAAGTTGTAATCCGAATCTGAAATCCAATCCTTTTTCCTTTGCAAAGTATGAAAATTCAGATGAAACTTCTTTAAGCAAATTTTTCAGATCAACTTTTCCTAAATTCAGATGAACCTGACCGGATTCTATTTTTGATATTTCAATGATATTGTTAACAATGATAAGCAGTTGATTTGAACTTTTTATAATTAAAGATTTATAGTATTCTGCAACTTCTTTGGATAGGTTCTTGCCGGTCAGTAAACTGGAAAATCCAATGATCCCATTCATGGGTGTGCGGATCTCATGGCTCATATTGGCCAGGAAAGCAGACTTGAGTCTGTCAGATTCCTCAGCTTTTTCTTTTGCCCTGATCAATTCAAATTCGGTTTGTTTTTTGCTTGTAATATCTTCCATAATAGCAATAAAGTGAGTGATCTTTCCTTCAGGATTTGTAATGGGTGAAACCAGGGCATTCTCCCAATAGAGTTCTTCGTTTTTTTTCTTACTTATAAGCTCTCCGCTCCATGCACGACCTGAAAGAATAGTTTTCCAAACTTCTTCATATATAAGTTCCGATTGTTTGTCAGAATTCAGAAAACGAAAATCCTGTTTTATTGCCTCGTCGAACGTATATCCTGTTACTTCTGAAAATTTAGGATTTACATATTCAATATTGCCTGATTTGTCTGTGATTACGATCAATGCAGGTGCCTGGTCCACTGCTTTTGACAAAATGATGAGTTCCTGCTCGGTTTCTTTAAGCCTGGTTATATCTGTTAGTAAACCTTCCAGATCCATGACATTTCCTTTATCATCAAAATTGGCACTTCCTCTGTCCATCACCCACTTTTCTTTTTTGTCTTTGGTGATGATTTTGTATTCAATTGAGTATTGTTTTTTTTGATGCAAAGCTTTTTGAACTTTATTCCAAACTTTGTTACGATAATCCGGGTGTATTATTTCATTGAATGGGAGTGATTTGCTATCGATTAACTCATCTACATTATAGCCGGTAAGAGTTTTGCAGCCGGCACTGATATACTCCATTGTCCAGTATTCATCGTTCTTGCATTTGTAAGCCATTCCCTGGAGATTATTCAGGATGTTGAACAATCTTTTTTCCGATTCCATCACAGCCAGTTCAATTTTTTTTCTGTCAGTTATATCCTGATTCGCACCGTATGTCTTTATGGTTTTTCCTGTGTCATCTTTAACAATAAAGAAACGAACATTAATATAACCTACTAATCCATCTGAATAAATAATACGGTGTTCTATTTGCCGGCTGTAATCAGGATCTTTAGTTTCCAGGGCGTTTTTCATTTCTTCGGCGATAATCTTTTGGTCATCCGGGTGTAAGAACTTTTTGGCATATTCTTCGGGTCTCATCTTATATCCACCTTCTTTTTCGGCCGTGGTTCTGAAAATAGAATAGAACTGATCATCAAATATGAAATAATCTTCCTGTACATCATATTCCCAATAGCCTAGCTGAGCAATTTTCATGGCACTGGTAAGCTGTGCTTTGGCCTTTAATCCGGAGGCTTCAGTTTCTATTCGTTTCGATATATCCCTGGCAGTTCCTGTAATAAATTTTTGGCCGTTTTCAATAAAAGCCGTGGCACTTATCTCAACAGGAAAAACCGTACCATCTTTCCTTCTGTGTTTTGTTTCAAACAGATACTGCTTCTCAACCGGTTTGTTTTTCCAGAAATTGCTAAACTCGTTTGAATTGTATCCTTCATCAATATCACCAATATTCATTGACAGGAGCTCTTCGTATGTATAACCAAGATTTCGGCAAGCTGATCCATTTGCTTCGATGATCTCACCGTTTTCATTGTTTAAAATGATGGAATCATGAGCCAATTCGCCAAGTCTCTTATAATGACTGTAGACATCCGCAGGTTTTTTCTCCTTCATGCGCAACCTTTTTATTTCTCTTATCAACTCTTCTTTAGTAAGTTTGTTCAATTCTTTCATGCCTGCGCGTTTGTATTCAGAAACTCTGTTTGGCAAGTAATGGTGTAAATTATTAAATTAACTTTTATAGTATAGTTGAGTCAGAATTAGAAAATAAAAAGATTATATGATCGTACTTAACACGATCATATAATGAATTAACTATCAAGTTACGAAAAATCTTACGGATTGTATTAATATGTATAAAATAATAGATTTCGCCATCTGCAATTTCTGTTTTTCTTTTTTGGCAACGTAATTTTTTTTAATTTATATTTAAGAATCTAAGAAGAAAAATTGCTTTTATTGTGCATTATATAATATAAATCGCATTCCTGATATGAAATTAAGGCTGAGAAATTGTTTGTTTATTTTATCGATGGTTTTGATGATGGCCACATCAGTTTGTGGAGGCAATACCAAAATAAAACCTGTTGATCCTAAAGCATCTTTAGAAGCGCAGGCATTGCTGGAATTGCTGTATACCCTGTCTGGGGATTATACTTTGTCCGGACAGCATAATTACCCCAATACCGGTGACATGAACTCGCAGTTTGCTGCACAGTATATTGGGAAAACTCCCGTTGTATGGAGCACTGACTGGGGTTTTGCAGAAGACGGTGATACTGATTCGTATCTGGCAAGACCTGGTATTGTGAAGGAAGCAATCAGGCAGCATCAAAAGGGTTCTTTGATTACAGTATGTTGGCACGCAGTTCCTCCCACGACTGACGAACCAACAACCTTCCGGCCATTGCCGGGAGCTGATCCTGATTCGCTGGCCAGTGTACAGGGACAATTGACCGACAGACAATTCAAAGATATGCTGACACCGGGAACCCTATTGTACAGCCGCTGGTGTTCCCAGGTTGATTCCATTGCCTTTTATTTGAAAGAATTGCAGGATGCCAAAGTTCCTGTTTTGTGGCGACCTTATCATGAAATGAATGGAAACTGGTTCTGGTGGGGCGGGCGCACAGGTGTCTACAGCACCAAAAGACTCTATCAGCAGTTGTTTAACAGATTGGTCAACGTTCATAAATTACACAATCTGATCTGGCTGTGGAGTGTTGACAGACCGAATCAGTCTGAACGATATTTTTCTCAGTATAATCCCGGAAGTGAATTTTTTGATGTTGTATCGCTGGATGTTTACGGACGGGATTTCAGCCAGGATTATTATGATAGTCTGCTTGTGCTTGCAGAAGGGAAACCCCTTGTACTGGGAGAAGTTGGTAACCCTCCTTCACCGGAAATAATTGAAAATCAACCTGGTTGGGTATTTTATGTTACATGGGCCGGGATGGTCAGAAATACTTCCAGGAAGGAGTACATGATGCTTCTGAACAGTCAGAGTATATTGAACCGGGAAGATCCGGCCTATTGGGAACTGACAGTTCCCTATCGTTCTGCTTGTGATTTGCCATTGCTTCCTCTAATAGAAAATGAGAAAACAGGTTTTTCAGGGAACTGGCTTTTTCGCGACGATAGAAGCAAATTGGATCATTGGGGAGCAGGCAGAATTCCTTATAAAATGAATGTTGAGCAGGGGGATAATAGACTGATCATCAAGAAAACGATAATTCCGGAATACAAAGAAAATGAGGTTATTATAGATACCATTTACCTTGATGGCAGTGAAATGAGATCTGAATTCCGGAATTCACCCATGATTACTACTGCAGACTTTTCTGAAAAAAGAGATTCAATTTGTTTTACCTCAAGAATAACATTTGGCCGGGGAGACCGGATTTCTGAAATGATCATCAACGAAACCTGGTGTTTGAAAGATAACGGACAAATCCTCTCTGTTGAGCAATCTTCATCGTCTATGTGGGGTGACAGGAATATTACAATGATTTACGAGAAACTATTAGCCGACTAACAAAGCATTTGAATTTTATCAGAATGAAAAAAGGGACTGAGAGTCCCTTTCTTCACTTGCATTTTTCATGGTTTCAATCCTGACGATTTGACGGAAACCGGGAGATAATTCCGTATAATACGAATTCTATGGTGTCAGAGTCGGAGTCAGATACAGGCTAAAACGGATAGCACCGGTTGAAAGTGTCAATTGCATTGTTGATCCTTCTGTCGCTGCATCGTTCAGGCTGAAGAAAATATCTGCATTGGGTGTGGAAGCAAAATCAACTTCACTCACCAAAACCCACTGAACATCATCCCAAGCATAGATCCTTTGTATGTCACTGACTATGGTTATTCCGCCATCCACATCAATACGTATATCGTCTCCTGCTTTGACCAAAAAACCAACAGGCTCTATGATCCAGTTGCCGGTTCTTGTTATTCTTGAATCACCATCAATAATAGTATCTCCCGAATAGCTCAGTGCGCCGGTTTCAAAAAGGATTACTTCCAGTTCTTTATCAATGGTTGCTTCCACCTGGGTGGAAGCAGAAAAAGGAGGATATGTGTTTGAAAAATAAACTTCCATCCATCCGGAATAGTTGGTACTTAATAAGTCAACATCATTTTCCTCATCCTTATCCTTTTTGCAACTAAGGGTAAAGATCACCAGCACGGTAAATATCAGGTATTTGTATTTCATTGTTTTTTTCATAATGCGATGTATTTAGGTGAATACTGATTTTCTTTGTCTGACTTCATTATTTAATGGATTGGCAAAATGCATTCGGGTAATCCCGCATGACGTTCGATCAATCCCTGGTAATAATTTTCACTTGTAATGCATAGCGGATTATCTTCCTCTGCGCATGGTATTTCAATTACTTTCCATACATTTTCTTTTTTGTGAATTAGTGCCAGCACATCTTCGTATTTATTCGAACCATGTGCATCTTGTGGCAATGTATGTACCCAGGCCCATCCATTGTACACTTTCATATAATTCACTACAAAAATAACTTCAATGCCATGCATTGTAAAAAGCTTTTCACGCAGGGCATCCAGTATTGCCTGCCTTTCTTCTGTTCCTCTTTCAGGGGTATAGGCATCTTGTTTATCGGTTGCCTGTGCCAGAAGATGACCTCCTGACAGGATAAGAAGCAAAACAATAAGTATACGCCGTATTCTCATTTTTTATAGCTTGATAAATTCAACCCGCCGGTTACTGGCTTTCCCTTCGGCCGTATCATTTGATGCAACAGGTTGTGATTCACCATGACCTTTTGATACAAACCGGTCTTTTGATAAGCCCATTTCGATCAGTTTATTAACCACGGCTTCAGCACGCTGTTCTGATAATTTCTGGTTATAGTCTTCGTCACCTACATTATCGGTATGACCTTCCACACTGAATTTCACATCAGGATGTTCTTCCATCAGTTCATGAATTTCATTAATTACACCCATTGATTCAGGTTTGATGGCCGATTTACCGCTTTCGAACCGGATGCCGTTCGAAACGATCTTTCCGTCCTGTTGTAACTTATCGTAAAGTTTTACAGCTCCTTTGGCGAGCCGGATATTTTTTATGAACCGGTTGAAACCTTTAACACCTGCGGTACCGTAATTGTCTATTTCAATAGTAATTCCCGTGGGATTGATTTCCATGTTTGGAACATTCAATACTCTGGAATCATCAAGGTATACTTTCATTGCCCTGCGGTTAAAAGATATTGAAATATGCCGCCAGAAGCTTTTTTCGGTATTCCATTCGTAATCTTTTCCCGGGTACTTGCCCATGTTTTTATCATTCTGAGCACCATTAGGCTTGATCCTTAAGATCGGATAATAGATCGGACCTGAACCTTCCTGGTTTTTCACATCCCGGAAATACACATAATAACTTGTATATTCGTCTTTTTCAAACCATGCATCAAACTCCAGTGTAAATTCTTCGGGAATATAATCCTGCTCACGGTTTTTTAAGTAAGGAATGATCTTTGATGATCTCGTCATAAAATAAATGACATTGGAATTATCAAACACAGCATTCTCCACTCTTCCTTCCACAAGATCCCACCTCGATGGAAACTCTCCGTTCTCTTCTCCTTCCTGGTTGTCTTCAAAAATAATTTCACTGCCAGGTATAAAATCGTATTTGCTCCAGCTCAATAAGGGCTCTGCGTCTTTTTTTTCATCTTTTGAGCTGGTTTTGTCTGTTGATTCTTTGGTCTCTGAAACAGAAGACTCGCCGGAGCTCACATCTTTTTTGTCCGTTTCTTTTTCTTCCTGAGTATCCGTCTCTCCTTTTATTGCATCTTCTACACCTTCTTCCACCGTATCCAGGCTTTTATCAATGCCTTTATCGATTCCTCTGTCAACACGTTTTTTGGATTCTCTTTCCAGTTTTTTAAAGACGTCGATCTGTGCAGGTAATGTGCCAGACATACATACAATAAGAATTGATAATAGAATTGTTTTCATTTTTGGAAAATTTATTTGGTTCAAAAACAGATTTTGTTAAAAAAGGATAGTACAAATATAATTCCCTGAATGAACAGAAACCGGACAGATGAGAATAGTCCACAGTCAGATGAGTATTTCAGGTACATTCATTAGTATTTGGATTCATAGAATTTGCACAGATACCTCCACAGATGCGCTGTATTATAACAGTGATTCAAGGTATTTCAGAATATAGGCTTTTCTTTCATGAGAAATGGGTATGTTGGAGTTGTCTTTCATGATCATCGCTCCTCCTTCTGCCTTTGAATATCTGTCAATATGATCACTGTTTATCAGGTGGGATTGATGAACTCTTAAAAAGCCGGATGGCTTAAGCAATTCAGCGAATTCTTTCAAGGTTTTGGAAACAAGGATTTTTTTACCGTTAACCAGATAGAACAAGGTATAATTGCTGTCAGATTCACAACGAATAATATCGTTCAGGTTTATTAAATGTATATTTTCAGCTGTTCTCAGTACGATTTTTTTCATTGCATGTTCTTCCTCGAGATTTTCAAGGAGAGCTGATAATTTCAATTGCTGGTCTTCAATGATTTTCAGGTTTTTTGCCCGGTTTACGGCAGAAATAAATTCCATGGATTGAATGGGTTTTACTAGGTAATCCACGGCGCTGAATTTAAAAGCCCTGATAGCATATTCTTCGTAGGCAGTAATAAAAATTAATTTAAAACAAGGAGGGTCAATTTTCTTTAACAGATCAAATCCGGTTCCATCCGGAAGATTGATATCGAGGATCAAAATATCAGGATTGTATTGCATTATAACTTTATATCCAGATGCAATAGTATTTGCCGTACTTACAATTTCTATGTCACTGAAATTATCTTTTAACAGCTTGGCAATCGTACCAATTACTCTTATTTCATCATCAATGATAATGGCTTTCATGTGGTATTGGATTCAGTGCTGCGAATTTAGTTATAAATTCTTTGATAAGGAACTCTGAATGTAACTCTTGTACCGGAAGGCATTCCATTTTTTTTCAAGTCATAAATAAAAAAAGAAATGTCTTTCCCGGTTTGATTTTTCAGATAGGCCAGGCGTTCCGTGGTAAGTATGGTAGAAAGAGATGTTTTCTGATGTTCTTCTTTTTGATTTTCAGTTTTTTCTCTGCCAATTCCATTGTCTTCTACATCAATAGTTAACAATTTGTTTTGCAACTGAAAACGAATCATAATTTTGCCTTTCCCTTTTTTTGGCAGCAGGCCGTGTTCAATGGCATTTTCAATGAAAGGCTGGGTCAGCATCGGAGGTATTGCAAAGATTTCAGTATCTATTGAAGGATCAACATCTATTTCATAGATAAATTTTCGTTCAAATCTGAGTTTTTGTATTTCAAGGTAATTGGTAAGCATGCTTACTTCTTTATCGATAGTTACATATTCTGCTCTTGAGTTTTCCAGTATCTGTCGCATCAGTGCTGCAAACCGTGAAAGAAAATCGCCGGCTACTTTTGCATTGTTGCTGTACATATAATCCTGTATGGCACATAGAGAATTGAAAATAAAATGCGGATTCATTTGCGTTCTGAGCAGTTTTTGTTCCAGTTCAATGGTTTTAAATTTTACCTGCAGATTTTTTTGCCTGAGAATTAAAATACCGAGTAGCAACAGGAAAATCAGGATTACGGATAGTCCGATAATATATATTCTTTGCTGTTTCATTGCTGCCTTGTTTGCCAGTCTTTCCTTTTCAGCCATAAGTTCTGCTTTGCGTTGTTTTTTATCAAATTCATATTGTAACTCCATTTGAGTGATTTTCTTTATATTTTCATCCTTGTTCAGGCTGTCGTCCAGGAGCTTGTGTTCCATTAACATGTGATATGCTACCTTGTAGTTGTTTTTAGAAGCATAAATTTTGCTCAGCAATTTTGAAGCATCCGAAATTACAAAAGGTATATCCAGTTCGCGGGCTATTTCATATCCTTTCTGCAGATCCTGCAATGCAGTTTTATTGTTGCCGGCTTTAAGGTGTATTTTCCCTCTTAAGACATAATATTCCGATAGTTTGGCCCTGTCGTATATATTCCTGGCTATAATTATACTTTTATCGGCATAAAAAATTGCCGAATCGATAGCAGCCATCAGATAATATGTTTTTGCCAGGTTGTAATATGAATCAGCAATGCCACTGGGATAGTTCATCATAAGGTTGAGTTGAAGGCCTTTCTTAAGATAGAGAAGTGAAGAATCGTATTTTTGCCGGGCATTGTATACTGATGCTATGCTGTTGTATGACTTGCTGACTTCCCAGTTGTTGTTCATTTTGATTGAAACGGGCAGTTTATTATTGAGATATTGCAGGGCTTTTTTATAGTCTTTTTGCAGGTAATACATCTCTGCAATACTTCCATATGCAATGGCCATTCCTGATGAATCATTCGCTGTTTCCCAGAATTTCAATGCTTTGAAATACATATCGATCGCATGTTCAAACATTGCCTGGTCTTTGAATATGTTTCCTTTCGTATTGTAAAGATCTGCCTGTGACGAAACATCATTTATTTGGTTTGCATATTTAATAGCCAGATCTATGTATTCATAGGCCATATCGTAATCTTTGCGTTCCTTACAGAGGTATGCCAGGGCATGGTACACATTAAACATACCTCTTGCATCATTAATTTCTTGAAAAATGGATAACCCTTTCCGCATTGAGTTTTCCGATTGATCCATATCACCATTGAAATTGTATAAATATCCCAGGCCGTAATATACAACGCCCATTCCACGCTGATCATCCAGTATCTTATACAGTTCAAATGCTTTGGTGAAATAATACCTGGCACTGTCATTTCTTGAAAAATTCAACAAATGAGTATAAGCCAGTGTTTTATATGCATCCGCAACGCCCTTGCTGTAATTTGCTTCACGGGACAGCCTCAGGGATCTTCTGACTAATACAAAAGCAGAATCAGGATTTGTTTTGTACAGTGAAAATGCTTTTTCATTGATCCGGTTTATCAGGGCGGTATCTGTTTCTGTAAATTTGTCGTCTCGGGAAATTCCTGACTGGAAAAAAGAAAACCACAATGCAAAACATAATGCCAGGAAGATCAGGGTATGGTTTATTCTATACACTTCAGTAGTTTTACAGTTGATCTGTCTCCAGAATACAGCAAGGTTTATTAATTATTTCTGCAAAGATGAGATACAATCGGAACCTTAATCATCTGCCGGAACAAGTTACATAAATCTGCTCAATTTTCTGAATACTTCACGCTTACATTTGATATATGGATGATAAAAAATCAATTCACAAGGATATGTCAGAATTTCTCCGATTTCATCATGAACAGGATTCAATTGAGCAGAAAATCAAATATTCAGGTTTGCGGGTTATTTTTTATAGGCTACGTAAATATCTCCTTCCAGCATTACCCCGTTGTTATAGTAATGATGCACAAAGAAAATATTCCCGTCTTGATCAAGCGTAGGTTCACCGGCGAATTGTGAAATGATCAATTCCGGTTCCTGCCATGTTTCGTTTTGTTTTAAAGACCTGAATAAAGCCGGTGATCCAAGATAAAAACGAGTAAACCATAATTCGTTGCCATCTGAAGTAATATAAGGCCATCCTTCATCACCTGAAGTATTCACAGATTCAACATTTTCAGGATTTTGCCAGAATCCATTGATCCGTGATAATTTCCATATATCCAACTGACCGGCTCCGCCATCACGGTAAGAATGATAAAACAATTCATCGCCATGAACATGCAATTCACCAACTTCAAACTCCGGATCAAAATCGGCATTTTGCCAGTTTGACCACTTGCCGTTTGTATATTCGGCACTGAACCAGTGAATTCCCGTATAGCCTTCTCTGGCGGTTGCAAAAAGCATATCATTTCCAACAACAAATTCTGCTCCGTCCAGTGCAAGTTTTCCCGGATCCTGCAACCAAACACGTTCAGGATTCTGAAAGAGGCCATCATTATACTCTGCCATATATATTCCGGTAACATTATCCAGTACCTGTTGTTCTGCGGGAATACTTACGTCCGGAGTAAAGAAAAAGTAGAATTCATTACGATCTGAAGGAATATAAGGAGAATCTTCACCACCTGCAGTATTAATTGGCAGACCAACAGGTACGGGAGATTCCCAGTTATCAGAATGCATAATGGGAGGAAATTCATCACTTTCCGGAGTTTGCTTTATGGCATCTTCAGGGATACTTTCTTCTCTTGTAATCGTAGGGTATTCAGGTTCTGTTTCTTTTTTACAACCAAAAGCAAGACATACAATCAGAGCAAACGCTATTGGACTTACGGAAGATCTTATTCTATCATTTATCAATCTCATAATCAGTAATTTAATATATATCAAGCCTTTATTTACAACTCAACCGGCAGCAATTAAATTTACAAATCCTGTCGGTCAGTATCAAAACATTTGGTACAACTTATAAACATCTCACAATCTTACCTTCTTAACTCTTCAACATATCACCTCATCACCTCATCCTCTATTCAACTGATCAACTCCCGACTTCGGTCTTCCGACTCCAAACCCTAAACATCTCAACTACTCAACTTATCAACTATAATGCACCTTGTTTTACTTCCTGCTTTTTCAAACAACGCATGAAAAATTTCGTATAAGGGATAAAACTGCTTACTAAACTTTCAAAAACATATTCTGATGGAAACTCGCACGATTGTCGGTCAGGCTGCTCAGAGCAAGGGCATTTATCGTGAAGCAATGAGCCTGCAAAGAGACGGATGGTATGTTATGGCCGATCACATACCCGGATTTCACCCGCCTCCTGAATTTGAAGGTTATATTCCCGATATTTATGCAATCAAAGAAGATCTTTCGTCAATTATTATAATTGAAACCAGTATGGATGAAGATCCGGAACAGATCAGTGCTCTCAGGGAATATGCACACAACTTCACCAACGTGCAATTTTACGGCTGGCTGGTCAATGAAGCCGGATGCAGAGTGGCCCGCATTGAATAGCGGCATTTATACAAACCATTCGTTTGCACATAATTCCTATGTAAAAACTAAATAGTGAAATGGAATTCATTTCAGTGGAATCATATTATCCTGCTTTTACAGATTAAGACCGGTGTATTCGGGATGTTGAGGTTGGTAAACTTAGTTATTCTCTGTAAGGTATAACTTGTCAATTTGGAATGAATTGAGTTAAATTATACATTTATCATTGGTATTTTGGGAATTATAGGATATATTTAATCCCAAACTGAAATCTGTTCAGTGATTTTTTTCAGAGACTGATCTTTTAAGTGCGTACTGTATTATTCCTGATTGTTTTTTGCGTGCTGGAAGACAAGGAATTTTAAGAAAATAATTTTAAAGGAGATAAGTATTATGATACGAAAAATTACCCTTTTTATGAAAAAATTCTGGTTCAGGATCACATTTTTCACTATAGGTCTTGGATCATTGATCTGGTTCCTCATTCGTGTGATACCAAAACCTTCGAGGATCAATTATCCCTGTATGAAAGCCACAACACCATTGGCTTACTCATTTGTTGCATACCTGCTGAGCCTGGGAACTTTCACCTTTGTAATGAAAAAAGCCCGGGAACGGTTTAAGCAGGCAAGATACGTGCTGGCTACCATGTTTGTGTTAGTCGGTTTGGCAGCAGGGATTGTAACTGTTGTGAATAACGATGGCTTTTTGAAAGCCGCAACCACAGAGGATCTGCAGCCTCCCCAAACCGGTAACGAACCCATTGGAGTGGCAAAAGGAATTATGCCGGGACGTGTGGTTTGGGAACATGATGTGAATGCCACGGATGAAAACTGCACAAATACCTCGGGCGACTATTGGTATATGGATAAGAATACAAATCAGAGTGTTGTTAACAATATGTTGTCAGCAGGTTTGCATAAACTTACTGCTACCACATCTGATGACGCTGCATGGGATGCAATATTCAAGTATTACAATTCTAATCATGGCAGAGGGAACAACGGATACCAGGCTGGAGAAAAAATTGTCATTAAGATCAATTTAAATGGGATATGGAATGGCGATGCTGCTGTTAATACCTCTCCCCAGGTTTGTCATGCATTGCTGAATCAATTGGTTAATGTAGTCGGTGTGTCTCAGGCAGACATCCATATCGGAGATCCGAATTGCTCAATGAATGATGCTACCTATGATAAATTATATCCCGATTTTCGTGATGTGATTTACTGGGGTTACGGGGGAGGATTGACTCCTATGGAGGAATCATCGAGTGCTGTATTAAAATACAGTGATGGTGTTTACGAGCATCACATTCCTCAATCCTATATAGAGGCAACCTATATGATCAATGTACCCGTATTTAAAAAACACCACAGGGCAGGAATATCCATTACCAGCAAAAATCATTTTGGTTCTTTGTGCGGAATGACATCGCAAATGCATTATACATTACCTATTCCTGATGCCCATGAAGAGGGTGAAGATCCAAATGATCAATACGGGGCTTACCGTTGCTTTGTAGATATTATGGGTCATGAACACCTCGGAGGTAAGACCATTCTTTACCTGGTTGACGGTACCTGGGGTTCTTATAACTGGGGACATCCGCCAATAAAATTTGAGATGACACCATTTAATGGTGACTGGCCCAATTCTTTATTTCTTTCTCTGGATCCGGTAGCTGTTCAATCGGTTTGTTTCGATTTTCTATACGAGGAGTTTGACGAAGATCATCCTACGGAAGGTACTGCTTTTATGTCAACTGAACATGGACCATTTCCTCACTTTGGCGCAACCGATGATTTTCTGCACCAGGCTGCCGATCCGAGCGAGTGGGCTGTGCAATACGATCCGGAAGGGGACGGATCTGTACTCAGTAGCATGGGGACACACGAACACTGGAATAACGCTACCGATAAGCAATATACAAGAAACCTGGGTACGGGGAACGGCATTGATCTGGAGAGTCCCTATGTTGTTTCTGTTGTTACACCTGTTAACGAGGTAGAGTATGCTGCCGAAGGATTTGAATTGTCTTCCAGTTACCCGAATCCGTTCAGTGAAAGCACAACCATACGCTATCGCCTGGCTATCCCGTCGGTTGTTTACCTGAAAATATTCAATACAAACGGCCAGGTGGTAAAACAAGTGTATTTCAACGAGAGAATGGTGGGAAATTACAGTTATGTCTGGGACGGAACCGGCAACAGCGGTTCTCCTGTTCCCGGCGGCACATACATTTGCAAAATTACCATCCACAATGCCCGTGGCAGTTTTGATATGAACAACAAGATGGTGGTAATGAGGTAATATAATATTTGTATAAGCTTATGTAGGGTCACGCCACCATGGCGTGACCTTTTTTATTTCAAACACCAGAGATTTTCAGGACCCGCCAGGTTGCAACTATTTATAAATCGAATGTTTGTTATATCAGAAACCCCATGGGGTGACTTTTTATGGTTAGATTTATTTCCGGTTACACCATAATATATATTCATTTGAATATAGGATGTTGGTTATTAAGGACACCCCATGGGGTGTCCCTGCAGGTTAATGGAATAAATCAACATATTGCAGAGTTACGCCACATAGACCATTTTTGGAAAGGATCATTCCCCCAGCACCTCCCTGGCAGCAAGTACCAGAAAGGTAAAACCCGAAGCTGCACCGCTGACCATGTATTCTGTTTGCTGCCACAGGTATGGCCAGACCTTCAGTTCCGGGAAATCGGGTTTTATATTTGCTGTTCCTGAAATAACACCCCCGGGGATGTACGACCAGTCGTCACGGTTTAAGCCGTAGGCGACAGTTACCGATTTTGTTCCTACCCCGGAAACAAACGAAGAAGTATTTTCTCCCGGATGAATACCCAGTATATAATTCAGTGCATTCAGGAAGTATTCCTTTGAATCGTTGTTACCCAGTGTTCTGAAGAGATAGTATTGTTCAATTCCGAATTTTTCAATATTCCAGGCCGATCCCCAGATCCTTGGATGGTAGGGAACCAGGAAAGGATTTGATTCTGTTGTCTTTTTTAATTCTCTGTAATACCCCTGCAGAGCAATTGTGAATCCTCTTCTGAAAGCATTATCGTCAATATCCTTTAAGAT
Source organism: Bacteroidales bacterium (assembly GCA_016935615.1). Taxonomy (GTDB): domain Bacteria; phylum Bacteroidota; class Bacteroidia; order Bacteroidales; family UBA10428; genus UBA10428. Next base: position 51,140 of record JAFGQO010000158.1, on the reverse strand, counting down.
CCGGCTTACCGTCCAGCCACATTTGGCAATGTTGGTCCTGATATCTTCATCCATAGTCACTATTGCATCCAGATATACCTCTTTTTCAGTAGTAATATAGAGTTCAACAAGGGCCTGTATCTTTGGAACTACATTTTCCGATTCGTGGTTTGCCTGCCAGAGCAGTTCGGCAATAGCGACACACTGCTCCGAAAGGGTATCATTGTATCCTTTGAGCACTCTCGAAGCGGTAGCAAGATGACTGCAAACCATCAGTTCGCGGACAGGATTACTATCGGTAAATACCCAGCGGTCGTCATTTGTTTTTCCCAACCATGACGGAAGGCCGGATTCTGAAGTATAAGATACATTGTCTGTCATAGTTGATCCGTCTCCAAGGATCACATATTGTCTCAGATCGCTGCAAATAATTCCCCTGTACAACCGGCCAAGACTTTGATAACCTCTTACAATGGATATCGCCCCGTGCTCAATTTGCTGAAGTACATCAGGCTTGCCGTCCGGCACATGCATTTCAACCAGGTGACTGGACTGGTCAATGGTTGTGATGTCATAATCAATTCCAAACAACTCGTAGATCATGCTCAATACGTAAACAGTACCTCCCTGCGATTCCACGCGTAAATCATAATCGCCGGCATCGTGCCAGCCTCCTGCATTTAAACCGGGTACATGCTCTCCGGATCTATACCTTGTAAGGGTTGAAGAATCCTGGGCATACCCGTCGAAGTGCATGGTATTTACAGGAGCCATGCGTGCATCATCCATGTGGCACAGGCCATGCCATACTTTGTAACGGTCGTTTACCCTCATGTGGCACATTTGCACCGGTAGAAAATACTCCAGTATGGGCTGCCACACATTCCTGTCATAGATATCATCCCCAATTCCGAAGAGTTCTGACTGATGATCATTCAAAGACAGGAAATATATTCCTGATTCGGTGACTGACGTAAAATCAAAGTTAAAATACCTGTATCGCTGGTATATTCCCCATTCTTTTGCAATCTCCGATATAACGGTCTGAGTTTTTCCGTCGGACAGGACTTTGTTCAATGTAATGGTTTTTATTGTCGTATCCGATTTGTCACATTCAATAAGTGCAGTTTTTGGCTGATTTGATAAATAACCTGCCTGGTTAATATGTATAACCGGATCGCTTTTCCAGCTTTTTATAAGATTAGGAGTAATTAACCATTCTATGGCATGTTCTTTTGCTCCTTTCGGGATTATTGACCGGACAATGAACCAGCCATTGTTGTGTTGTGCCCGTCCGTCGAGGAGTTCTATGGTCCCGTTGTATGATCGTATGGATATCCTTTGTTCTTCCGATTCGGGGGCAATGACAAGGTTAATTCCTTCGGCCATGGGCATCACATCATACTCATGGTTGATTTTATGGAACGGTCCGTTAAGCTGGGGAGAAAAAATACCGGCTCGGTCATCCATTAAATAATACCTCCCAAACAGATCACCGGGAAATAGTTCAAGGTGAAATCCGATCTTTCCTTCCCATTTTTTAGGCAATGGCTTATTCAGATCGACAATGATCCGAATCGATTGATCTTCAGCCTTCACGTTTATCCGGTAACTGAATTCAAGATCGGGGTATTGTATGGGATTAAATTTCCTTGTTTGCACTTCAATATTAGGATAGCTCAGTGAAAGAGTAATTGTCTGTGCATTTTTATCGATGGATTTATTGTCAAGTTGAGCAAAAGCCTGCCACTGACCGGGAGTTCCTTCCAGTCGCACATCTCCGTTAGCAGCTATCCGATTTCCGTGATGTATGATCTGAATTCCCCCCTGATGTCCCTCCATGTAGGAATCGCTGAAAACAAATACATTGAAACCGGGCATTTCAAAATAGCCCTGCTCGTTCAGACTTAACTTCTCTTGTCCTTGTATACACAGCAATATACTTATGCCAATGACTAACAAGATGGTATGCTTTATCAGGTTAATGTGTTGTTTTCTTTTCGCCATAGTATATTGATTTTTACTTTGTTTATCCATTTTATTTAAAACAGGTGTAAATCATGATCGGTTACTCTTTCTTGTATTCATTTATTCAAAACAATTGTCCGGCACTATTTTGTTTCAAAAACAAGGAATAATTGAAACCTGCCAGCAATATCATTTGTTATGGTCAATATTATAAACATTAATACTATAAATATAATTATTCCGGGTCAGTATTTCCAATGGTAAAATTCATTTCGGATACAATGAAACGATTTTATTCTGGAATTTTGATAAATTCCATTGATTAGGCAGGAGGTAACTAATATTTTGTATATTTAGCAAAACCGGCAGTGGGCGATGTATTTTATATGGAATGCAATATAAAGATAAAATGATGTAGTATCACAAATTATGTATCATGGAAATTCGATATCAAATCTTTGAAAAAGAGAATCTTCTGGTTGAGAAATTTACCGGGGATTTATCTGTTGAACTTTATTTGCAATACGCCGGTTATATTATGAGGCATCCTTTAAGGAAAAGCATCAGTAAAGTACTGATCGATTTCAGGGATATTTTATTTGAGGATCTTTATAAAAGGGATTTTGATGAAGTTGTTGACAAAATGAAGGAGATAAGAGAAAATGCCAGGAATAATGAAATTCAGATGCGGGATACGAAAGTGGTTTTCTGGGTGGACAAACCCATACCTACCGTAATAGCCCATATTTTCAAGAACAGTTTTCCAAACTATAATTATTACTCTTCTGAAAAACATGTGATTGAGAATTTAGAAATTCCTGAACATCTAACCAATTTGGAGAACATTGTTGAAAACCTGGAAAATACGTTTTGAAATATTCTCAGTCTCATGAATGTTCCGTATTATTTTTAACAGGCAGATTGATCTTAATTTTTCCATATACTGACCATATTTCATAAGATATTATCTATTCCGGAATTTAAATACATGGGTGCTGTTTATATCATTCTTTTTTCTCATCACGAAAGGAAATGGTTTTTTCATTAATTTGTATATTTCTTTAAATTCTGAATTGAAAATGAAACTGAATCTTGGTCTTATATTTGGTGGTCGTTCAGGTGAACATGAAGTTTCGCTTCAGTCGGCACAATCAATTGCCGATGCTGTCGATCGCACCAAATTCAATCTTTTACTTATAGCAATCGATAAAAAGGGGAACTGGTTTCTTGCCGATGAAAACAATTACCTTTCGCATGCCAGCGATCCTAAGAACATATGTTTGCATGTGAAACCTGATCAGCAGATTGCTATAGTCCCAATTGATAATACGAACAGGATCATAAGTCTATTCAGTGGGGAAGATTTGGGGAAACTGGATGTACTATTTCCGATCATTCACGGAACTTTTGGAGAAGACGGGTCGCTGCAGGGATTTTGTTCTATAATAAACCTTCCCTGTGTCGGAGCTGATGTACTCGGATCTTCGGTGGGAATGGACAAGCTGATTGCAAAACAATTGCTGATGCAGGCGGGCATTCCGGTAGCCAGGTATTTGTTGGTTGAAAAAGAGGATAACCTGGATCAGATAGTTCAGGAAACAAAAGCCCGGTTTATCTATCCAGTATTTGTTAAGCCTGTATGCTCAGGATCCTCAGTTGGAGTATACAAGATTCATAATAAAAAGGAACTTGAAGATTCAATTCGCAAAGCTCTCAGATTTGACAGGCGGGTGTTAATTGAAGAAGCTGTTGATGGTCGGGAGATTGAGTGTTCCATCCTGGGAAATGACGATTTGATCGCTTCCGTACCTGGTGAGATCATACCAAGGCATTCATTTTATTCCTATGAGGCCAAGTACCTTGATGCTGAGGGTGCGATACTGGAAATGCCGGCAAAAATTTCCGACGATACAGTTGTGAAAGTTCAGACCATTGCAAAAAAGGCTTTTAAAACGCTGGCCTGTTCAGGCATGGCCAGAGTGGACATGTTTCTGAGATCTTCCGGTGAGATTGTTTTGAATGAGATAAACACTCTGCCGGGTTTTACCAGGATCAGCATGTACCCCAAACTTTTGCAATTGTCGGGCATTTCTTATCCTGAGCTCATTGAGCGACTCGTGGATCTGGCTGTTGAGAAACATAAACTGCAGGACATTCATCTGCAAAATATCCTTTCGGAAACATCCTATTGAGATTTTTACATTCTTGAATCAGAGCCGGAAGTCAGGAAAATTGATGCATGGAATTGGCATGGTTTGGTTTTACGAAGTGCTTTATTTTATCTACCTGGCCTGAAATACAAATCCAATTTTTGCACTGCTGGTTTTCTGAATCCCAGGATTTTATTTATTGTCAATCCGAATTATTTCTGCGCTAAAATGCAACCCTTTTAAAAAGTGTTTGTCATTTCTCAATGAGTAATGACACAATGCTCTCAAAAAAAGATATTGAATAGGCAGACCTCTGTTTAGTATCATTTTTGGTTATTACTTGACTAAATGACAGCGCATGATAATCGCTTACGATAAATACCTCCTTAAGTCGGCAGCAGTTAGCTGTTTGCTGATCCGAATCATTCTGAATCTTTTAAAGCATTTATTAACTAAGGCTATTATAATGTTTAGAATAATATTTTAATAACACTAAATCTTATGAACATGAAAAGAATTCTATTTTATCTATCGTTTCTGTCTTTAATATTCATGAGTTCTTGTGAATTATTTGAAGAAGATCCTCCTAAAGATTTTGTTCCCAGTGAACCGGATCCGACAGGAAATTTATTGATTATTAATAACTCGAATGAACACCTTGTATTATATAAAGATGAGTACATGGTTAAGAAAATACCGGCTTCAGCGACGGATTATCTGGTAAATATTCCAAATCCGACTGAAGGTACGGTACAACTGGATCTTTATATTTGGGAAGATGTTAAAGATGATCCGAACAATCCGGATCCTGAGGAAGTATATAAAAGGTGGGTTGTGCCGCTGGCAAACAGTGATAAAGTGGAAGACCGCGCTACCTGGCATATCAGCGGAGCATCTCAGTATACAAATGTCGCTACTGTCACATTCAGGTATTATGGTGGTACCGACGAGTTTGTTGATGTATATCTTGATGGTCGTACCGGTGCTAAAATTGCCAGTCTGAAAGCAGGACAGGATAGAGTGGTCGGTATTGATTATGACAATTATACTCTGCATTACCTCTACTGGTTCTCCGATCAAAATACCAGCGAATCATTTGAAGAGTTAGGATGGATTGAAAAAGAGCTGGTGAACGGAGAAGAAAAAGATATATGGCTGATTTTAAATGAAAATCGTAAGGATGTAACCATAATCATTCCGCACCTGGGTTCGGCACAAAACAGCGGAACAAAATACGGGAATCTGAGAATTTCCAACACATCTGGTGATCCTGTTCAGATTTTCGCCGGTGACAAACTGATTGAAAGCATTTGTTACCTTGAAGACGGAAGTATTGAAAACCTGTCAACAATTGACAGAAATGGCACCTATACTTTCATCATGCCAATATATGAAGAAGATGCCCTTGAAGCAGAATACATTTTAAGTGCACATCACTTGACCAATGGCACTGTAATAGAAACAACTACAATAACTGTTATTGCTGAGGATACAGTCGATTGGGAAGTGGATGGGCAGCCGGACGGTGAAGAGCCACCTGCTGAGTAAAATGAATTGTAGAGAATAAACCAGGGCTATTATAGTCTTACCGGCTGAACACCATTTGTGAACAACTCTGCAACTGCAATTTGTTTGCAGTTGCAGAGACACAAAGGTGGGAAGAATGAAATAAATAACTCCTTAATTTCGATTCATATGAGAAACACAAGACCATTAGCAATTCTATCTTTTATTATTGTTTCTCTGTTTGTTAGTCAATGTGAGATTGAGCATTATGGATGCACTGATCCGGATGCTGTAAATTATGATGTAGCTGCCGATATTGATGACAATTCCTGTGAATATGATTTCGACAGAAATTGCTATCCTGATGAAACCGGCAATCTGATCATAAACAATCAAACCGGCCAGACATTGTTGTTGTATAAAAACTATACAGGATATAATGGTATAAACGGGCCAATTACTTGTATACCACCTGATTCTGAGAGTTTTCTTGTGAACATACCCAACGAGCAGTTTGAAGTCTGTCTTCTCCAGATTTGGTTGAATGATGATGTTATTGATGAACAAAACCCGGATCTGTCAAAAGTATACAGGCAATGGAGTGTGGCCTTATCGAATACCACTCTGCCGGAAGAAAGAGCAAATTGGCTTATTACAGGAGATGATAATTATGCCGGATCCGGCACACTGTTATTAAATTATCCAAATCTTGATGAATACGGACTTGAGGTAATTTACCAGGTAGATATATTCCTCAATAGTAAGAATGGGGCCAGATTAGCATCACTGCAACCCGGAATTACCGATAAGATGGTAAGTGTAGATTATGGTGTACAATATCTTTATTATCATTACTGGTTTTCCGATCCCAATTCTCAGAGTGGAGATATAATAGATATTGGCTGGGCTGAAGAGACAGATGAGGTGGTGATCAATGAGTACCACAAAGAGGCTGAGATTGATATACCTTTCTTTTACAGCACGATAGGCAAAGTTGGTGAGATAACCATTAAAAATGAGAGTGATTTTGTGATCAATGTATATGCAAACGATAATCTGATTGAAGATATCGCAATTGTTGACGGATCTTCCCAGGGATTATCAAGTATACCCTCTCGGGGTGAGTCGACTTTTATTATCCCTGTTGAAGATTATACCATCATAACCAAGAACCTTGGCGGTGATCAGGTAGCTGTATTTACCGGTGTATCTGTTGTACAGAATGAAAATGTAATCCTGCGATCAGGCATTCCTCATAAGGCGATCAGAATTGAAAACAACACTGAGGAGATACTTGGCTTATACAACGAGATGGAGGAATATCTTGGATTGACTATAGAACCGGGGAAAATTACACCTTCCTATCAGGTGCCTGCTGCATACGATTCACTGGTAGCTTTGAATTTTGCCAGGACAAAAGTCAAAACTTTTGAATACCAGTTGTGCGTTACCATAAATGAACTGGATGAATATGTATACAATCGCATAGAATTTGCATCACCATGGCCTTTGATTGAAGGTATGTATCAAAGTCCTGAAATACCGGACAACGAAATCACAATCATGGAAGCAAGGCTTATCAACAGTGAGCCGGCAATTCTGACTTTCGAATACAATGTCAGCTCTGAAACTACCTACGATGTATTTTCCTTCTCAGCTGATGGTGTGAATGAAATAAGCAATGTGAGCGGAGAATCCGGATGGGTTAGTTTCAGTATGATATTTGATGTCGGAACACATACTTTGTTGTGGGTATATGAAAAGGACAGATCACGTGCCGTGGGAAGAGATAATGTACAGCTAAGGGAAATCAGTGTGGAATAAATTTTTACTTATGAGAAAAATTCTGTTCTTCATCTTATTTGTGTGTATTGGTACATCTTCCTTTGCACAAGGCTTTGGATTGGGATATCAATTTGATATAGGTTGGAGCAATAAATCAAATCCAAGTTCTGCATACGACCAGTCTATACGAACATACATACACAATGGATTTATACGTTTCCACAATACCGGTGGAAATGTCGCACTGAAATTCATGATCGGTTATCGCAGCGATACAATAAGATTCTGCAATTATTCCGGGTTTCTTGCTTCAGATGGTTCGTCCATGATGCAGTACAACACAAATGCCTTGCTGCGCAGAAATGCCTGGAGGTTTGGAGTAATCAATCAGTATCAGTTTCATGTTTACAAGGCGAGAATTGTATTCTCCCTGAACACGGGATTGTTTTATGAGCGAACGATCAGAGCAATCCGTTCCGGCTCTCTTGACGGAAGAAGATATTTACTTGATGAAGAACTGAACAGGAATAACATCGGGATGATGGCAGGAGGAGAAATCCGGTTCGTTTGCTTTACACTGGGATTAAAATACGAAAAACTATTCAGAGATGTATTAAATCACGACTATATTCTGAGCCAGGAGTTGAGTGTGGATAACAGTACTGAGCTCAGAGGCTTAAGACTGAATCCCGGGATGGTTTATTTATTTCTGGGGATAAACCTTGATTTTTTTGATAACCGGTAATATGTAAACTCGAAAAGTTACCTTTTGTTTGGTTTTCAATTTTTACATTGCACTGCTGCCAAATAAATAAGGTAACTTTTTAGTTATTCTATCACAACGACTGAAGCATCACATCGCTTAGCCGCCATTTTTAATTTGAATTCAAGTTGCTTTAAGCTGTGTCCAAATACCAGAGTGTCATCGTCTGAAGATAAATCGAATGCTATATAATTTTCCTCTCTGCCTGCAACTCTGAGAAGCTCGCAGATGCTCTTTTCATAATGTTCAGGAGCAACAATATCATTGTAACCACCATACCAGACAAATGCAGAATAAGGGTGATTCAGAACCGGAGCAAGCATACCATTGAACATACCCGACGGATAGGTCTCAATTTCAATGTGTTGTGGGAAGTTTTTTTCCAGCGATGCATTGTACTTCCAGTTTTTCTCTATGTCAATATAAAATGAAGAATCACCATTCAGACATGTAAATTCCGGTCCGTATATTCCTGCCAGGCTATCTGTACAGAAAAATCTCACCGCCAGCAGATTTGACCATGCTCGCATAGCTGAATCAGGCACAACAAGCATGGTTCGCCCATTTTCAATACTGGTGCCTTCCAGTTTGGTTTCGTTGAAATAGTAGTCGGCTTTTCCATGTACTTTTCCCAGGTGAATAAAGAATTCGGATGCAAGGTACCTGGATGATATGTATATCTTTTTCCTCAAATAAACTATGCGTTTTTTGGGAAAATCAATTCGATTTGGCAGGATTACCGGCAAAGTTGTTTCTCTCCAGAATTCGTCATCAAACCATAGTCTTTTTATTCCTCTTGAGATACCTTCGGTGCAAGTGTCCGACATATGCCTGATGACCGAAAAAATACTGTCGTTGTATTTTAGAACAGGTTCAATACCTGATCTTTCAGGTGTTATTTTGACGTTATCATCCGATATTGTTCCGGGGGTCCATGAATCTATGGTTGATCCGGGCCATGTAAGATCAATTATACCTATATTTTTTGTTTTTCGATTTGAAAATTTTCTGATCAGTGCAATTATTTTACAGGTTTTCGGATCATTTGTAACTTCTTCTGCAGGTTTCCATTCTCCTTCACTGTATTGCAGTGCAGGTTTGGAAATGTCAGATGGGAGTGGTTGAAATACTTTTATTCGATGAAAATAGGGTTCCTTATTCATTTCATCACAAAAATTCTCACGTAAGACTGCGGCAGGATCCAAAAATGCATCTCCGGTAACAAGATAAACTTTACCGGCAATAACATGTTTTAACTCAATGATTGTGTCAACACCTTCAATACTGATTGAGAATGATTTTTTGAGGATGATCTCAGGAAATTGAGCCATCCATTTCCCGGATGAATCAGTATGTACGGTTTTTAGGTAGTCAGCTATTCTTACTGCAAGTACCGATCCGGGATCTGCATACCCTCTGATAACCGTGTTTGGCGATGCCTGAATGACCATGCCTGAAGAATATAGTGGCGAAAGTCGTATATTTTTGGCGGTAAGTTTTCTTTTGTAATTGCATGAATAGAATAAGATCATACATACAATCGGGATAAAAATGCCTTTCTGAAGGGAGAAATTCATAATTCAAACCAAGATTTTGTTTATTGTAAAAGTAAGGATAAAAATAAGTTAATTGAGGGAAACCGTTATGCTGAATGGTGAGAAGTTGATTGGTTGAGAAGTAAGAAATCGAAAGTTGAATAGTTGATGAGGTGAGATGTTTAGAGTTTGGAGTCGGAAGTCCGAAGTCGGAAGACGAAGATGAGACGGTTTTTAGGTTCTTGGGTTTCTTGTTTAACTGTTTAATCGTGTAACTGTTTAACTGCAAACTATAGACCAGAGACCATTTAAGGGGAACGGAACGAAACCATGGCTTGTGTAGAGAAGTTGAGAAGATGAGAAGTTGGAAAGATAAGATTGATAATTATTGGATATTGAGTTTGGAGTTTGTTATTTTTAGAATGGTTACTTGATACTTACAATTTATTCCAAATTCACAATCCGCAATCCGATTATGCTTAATTTTATTCACCCGGGATAAAATAATTTTCCAATCCAGATGATTGAGATTATATTTGAAAAAAAAATCGATGGAAGAAAGAATAATGAAATTGCTTGAAAAGGAGGCAGACGCTATCAGGAACATACCGGTAAGCGACGTTTATAAAAAAGCAGTTGATCTGATTTACCGACATGTACACCAAATGCACGGAAAGCTGATAGTCAGTGGTATGGGAAAAGCCGGACAAATTGCCCAAAATATAGCAACAACCTTTAGTTCAACAGGTACTCCGGCCATTTTTTTACATCCGAGTGATGCTCAGCATGGAGATCTTGGAGTTATTCAATATAATGACATGATTTTTTTGGTTTCCAATTCCGGCAAGACCCGCGAAATACTGGAACTTTTTAAACTGAGTAAAAATCTCTTTTCCGAGATACCTGTTATGGTTTTAACAGGAAATGCAAACAGCCCTTTGGGTGAATTATCCGATATCGTTTTTAATACTGGCAATCCTGATGAAGTTTGTCCGTTGGGATTGACTCCCACGACTTCTACCACCACCATGACTGTAATAGGAGATATTTTAGTAGTTTTAATGATGGAAAGAATTCAATTTTCAGCCCAGGATTATGCCAAACGGCATCATGGAGGTTATTTGGGTCAAAAATCAAGACAAGTTTAATAACAAGAACGGAATATTTTTCTTATAGAGAATTTTCAATTATATTAGTGGGGGAAGAGCAATACTATTTGACCTGCTTATTGACTAATCCAATCAAGGGAAAAAAGTACTTAACTGATAAATATTGTCTTTTAAAAAAGTTAATGTGTATTTTTGTCATCACAAGTTATGAGAATTAACCGTGAAAATACGATTGGTCTTGTTATAGACATGCAGGAAAAGATGATACCTGCAATGGATAAGAGCAAGTTATTGGTTCGGCATACCCTTCGGTTGCTTAAGGGATTGAAATTATTCGAAGTCCCTATTGTTGTTACCCAGCAAAACACGAAAGGTATGGGAGCAACAATCTCTGAGATAAACAAGGCAATAGGCAATTTTTCATACATTGAAAAAAAGACTTTCAGCTGTTATCGTGAACCTGCTTTTATTAAAGTGTTAAATCGCATAGGGAAAAGAAATGTGATTATGATGGGTGTCGAGGCTCATATTTGCATTCTGCAGACAGCACTGGATCTGCTTTATAATAACTTTAATCCGGTAATTGTCAATGATTGCATCGGATCAAGCCAGGAAAGTGACAAAGATGTTGCAGTATGGCGTATGCGTGATGTAGGTTCTGTGATCACATCAAGTGAATCAATACTTTTTGAACTTTGCAGGGAAGCAGGAACGGGTGAATATAATGATTTATTGAAATTGGTAAAAGAGAAAGGATAATGCGGAAAGTATATGCTATTGGAGAAACGGTGCTGGATATTTTAATTAAAGAGAAACAACCATTTACAGCTAAGGCAGGAGGAGCATGTTTAAATACGGCAGTTAGTTTGGGTCGTTTGAATATTCCTGTTCAGTTTATTGGGGAATATGGTCTGGATGAAGTAGGCAATTTTATCGATCTCTTTCTTAAAAACAACAATGTTAACACCGATTATGTATATCGGTATTATGATGGGAAATCAGCATTGGCACTGGCATTTTTGAATGAAAACAACGATGCCAGTTATGATTTTTATAAAATCTATCCGGAAAAAAGGTTAAATATTGATTTTCCTCATGTGAACCAGGATGACATTGTTTTATTCGGTTCTTTTTATGCGATAACTCCGGAGGTGCGAGCAAAACTGATGCATTTTATTAAGGAAGCCTATAAGAAAAAAGCCATCATTATTTATGATCCGAATTTCAGAAAACAGCACCTTCATGATCTTCCCCAGTTGAAGCCGATGATACTTGAGAATATATCATTTGCAAGTATTGTCAGGGGTTCTCATGAGGATTTCTCACTCATATACGGTTCAAAGGATGCTGACGAAACCTTTCGGCAATTTGGAGAAAAACCTCCTTGTATGCTGTATACTTCGTCGACAAAAGGAGTTTTTCTGCGAACTCCTAAATTGTCCGCGAAATTTTCAATTAAATCTATTGTATCAAAAAGTACCATAGGAGCCGGTGATAATTTTAATGCCGGAATTGTGTACTCCTTATTTAAGAACAACATTGGTCACAAACAACTGCAGAATCTTACTTTGGATGAGTGGAAACAGATTATTGAGACTGCAGTTGAATTTGCTTCACATGTTTGTGAAAACTATGATAATTACATCTCCGAAAAATTCGCTGAAAAGTATAGAATCAACAGGTAGCCTTCTTAATTTTGTTGACGCACATTCATAAAGCGACACATAGAAAATTTAGGTGGACATTCATACTGCTGGTATCCATTATAAGATATATGATCTGAACATCTTAATAAATAAAATAAATAGTGTATAATATACAGGATACAATCGCATAAGGATGAAATTAAAGGGAAAAACAGCTTTGGTAACAGGATCAAGCAGAGGTGTCGGGCAACAGATATCATTAGGTCTGGCCAGCCTGGGCGCCAATATAATCCTTCATGGGCGCAAGATGGAAAACACAACCCGGACGTTTGCCTTATTAAAAGACTATCATGTTGAGGTCCATCGGGTTGAAGGAGATTTATCAGATAATGATCAACTGTCAAAATTGGTGAAAGAGATACTGGATACATTTGGGGGCATTGATATTTTGTATAACAATGCAGCAATCATGTCACCCTATCGCAACACTATCTGGGGACATACAAGAGAAGACTGGGAAAGCACTTTCCAGGTGAATGTATTTGCTATGTATTATTTATGTTCAGCTTTTATTCCGGGAATGATTGAGCGTGGATATGGTCGTGTGATCAACCTGACATCGGGAATAAAAGATCAGCCGGAACTTGCTCCGTATAGTGTATCAAAGGCTGCTGTTAATAAGTTAACGGAAGATATTTCAGTGAAGCTGGAGAACACGGGAGTAAGAATTAACTCTCTTGATCCGGGATGGTTAAAAACAGATATGGGAGGGAAAGATGCGTGGTACGAAGTAGAAGATACTTTGCCTGGAGCTCTTGTTCCGGCTACAATCAATGATGATGGTCCGAACGGACAATTTTTATCAGCTATAGAACTGAAAAATGCAGAATTGTAATCATACATTGTGTTTCTATATCGATCAAATATAAATCATCTGTATCAATGGAAGCAAGCTTTTATATAAAACTCGATAACAACAAAATAAAATGTTTGCTTTGCCCGCACGAATGCACCATCAATCCCGGAAATTACGGAATATGTAAAGTACGTAAAAATCAGGATGGTACATTACTTCAGGATGTATACGGACTTGTGTCGGCAATGCATTTTGATCCCATTGAAAAAAAACCTTTGTATCACTATCATCCGGGAAAAGAAATATTTTCAATCGGCTCGCTTGGCTGCAATTTCAAATGTTCATGTTGCCAGAATCATCAAATCTCGCAAACAGGGAAAAATGGTTTTCGCGGATTGACTGAAATGGGACCAACGGAAATATTGAAATATGTGAGATCAAATCCCTTAAATATTGGAGTTGCCTATACATATAATGAACCTGTTGTATGGTATGAATATATGTTAGATATTGCCGGAGAAATTCATCAAAATGGATTTCAAAACGTTGTTGTATCTAATGGATACATAAATAGAAAACCTTTGTTACAGCTTACTGAATATACCGATGCTTTTAATATCGATTTGAAAGGGTTTGATGATAAAGTTTATCGGACTTTTGCCGGAGGAAGACTGAAAAACATTCTTGATTCACTCCTGATAATTAAAGAAAAAGGATGTCATCTTGAAATCACTTTTCTGGTCGTAACAGAAATCAATGATGATATAAACCAATTTGATCGGATGGTGACATGGATAAGCCAAAATCTGGGGCAGGAGGTGCCTTTGCATATCTCGAGGTATTATCCAAGCTATAAACTTGATACAAAAGCTACATCTGCTGATTTGCTTTGGAAAATGGCTAAGCTTGCCAGTGAATCATTGCATTATGTATATGTTGGAAATTTACCCGGTAATACTTTTCAGAATACCAGTTGTCCTGCCTGTAAACAGGTGATCATTCGGCGCGATGGATATTCTGTTCATTTAAAAAATCTCAGCCCTGATGGCTTGTGTTTGTCTTGCGGACACAAAATTGCTATTGCATAATCCGGATCATATTTGTTGATAAAAATCGATTTCTTCTAAAACATATTTTATATCTTAACGTAATTATAATATAGAATATCTGAAAAGGCTGGTATTATGGAAGTTTTAGATATCAGAGCGACAAACGATACACCAAAAGTGTTATTGGATCCTGAAAATGATATTTTTGAAATATCCGGCAGATCTCTTCCCGAAGATGTTGTTACCTTTTATCAGCCTGTAATAGATTGGTTAGAAGAATACAAAGATTCTCCCAACGAGTTTACCGAATTTGTTTTTAAATACATCTATTTCAATACAGCTACATCAAAGCTGATACAGGACATTCTGATTAAGCTTGAAGAGATACATGAAGCAGGGAATAAAATTCAGGTTATCTGGTTTTATGAGGAGGATGATGAAGATATGCTTGATCTGGGGGAAGAATTCAGTGAGAATGTTGATATACCCTTTGAAATAATCTCATTTTGAATAATCAAAGAAAAAGAGGCTGTCCAGAAAGTTAATTTCATGCCACTAAATCACTAAAACACGAAAATCTACACAAAGTAGTAATGTTCTGATAATCAAGATTTTGCAATTCCTAAAGACATAGGGTCTTTGTGGCATTTTCTTAAATTTATAATTTTTTGGACAGCCTCTTTTTCTTTGATTATTTCATAGCTTCTTCCGATATTGCCATATCAGCCGAAATGTGTTTGAAATTTTTTGTGTCTTTCCATTCATTCTCATATAGCTCAAGTTTCTCAGCAATAAAGTCTTTCAGTTTTTCATTCGTACTGACAATCTTTTTTTCGGGAGTTATAACAGGGGCTTTAGAAAGAATAAGGTCTTTTGCCCTTTCAAATTCTTCCGTTTTATCCTCGGGAACAGGACTTAGTCCTACATGAGCTTTCCAGGCACCCATAATCACATTTACCATAACAATATAAGTTTTACCGGCTTCAAATTCAGCGGTAATAAATTCTTTATTTTCTGACGATGCCCAAAAAAGCTGTTCTCCGGGATCACATTCATAACGCATATAATTTTTCCCTTTGAAAATACCTATAAACTGGTCATTATCAAAAAATTCAAAAGATATTCCCGCGCCATACACTGTAACACGGGTAAAATATACAACTGCTTTGCCTTCGGAAGGAGGTGTAAAACCCTGGGCAAAGATTGTAGAAAAGCCAGTTAAAAAAGACAGGCATAGAAGTAAATAAAGTCTGGTTTTCATTTTTGTTTAATTTTAAAATTAAAAATACTGTTTATCGATATTGTATTAAATGATATGTATTATAGCTTCTTGTTTTTGCTACAGTGCTACATACACTATAAAAGTAACAAACTTTTTTATATCTTAAGCTTATAAAACGGAATACTCTTAATAGTACTCTTGTAATTGATTAAAAATCAACAAATTGATTTTACTATCCATAGTATTCAATTCACACAAGCACTGGCAAATCCCCTGTTTATTTTTTTTCAATGAATAGGTGCCGGTATAAAAAGCAGTAATTTTGATTTAAGAAATAATAAAGTAATAGTGTAGAAAATGGAAAAAGAAAATATTAATTTGCAGCAAGGGAAAGTATATACATTATCCATCGAAAAGGCAAGTTTAAGAGCTCTTTTTTTGATTTTCCCCATTGTTATTTTGTATGCTATCCCTTTCTACCTGATTTGGGGTAAAAATGTATTCGGGGAACTGAAATTTCGTTCATTATTATTTCTTTTTCTATTTATAGTTCTGGGAATTCTTCTTCATGAGTTATTGCATGGTATTGTATGGGCTATCTTTTCAAAGCATGGCTTTCGATCCATTCATTTTGGAATGAAATGGGAGTATTTTACTCCGTATTGTCATTGTACAGAATCTCTTAAAGTGTGGCATTATATACTCGGAGGTCTGGCACCGTTGGTTTTTATGGGTATATTACCTGGTATTTGGGCTTTGTTTTCGGGGAATGCCTTAATTATGTTTTTTGCAATTTTCTTTTCATGTGCAGCAGGAGGAGATATTCAGTCTGTCTGGATGTTGAGAAAGTTCCGTAAAGATCAGTTGGTTTTTGACCATCCTCAGGAACTGGGTTTTATAGTCGTTGATGAAAGTATAAGTGATCATACAGAATAAATCAGTAACTATTTAGCAACATACGAAAGCCTGATTAATAATACTTTGCATTCTTAGTAAATTCTTTGTGGTCTTGGTGGTTTGTGTTTTTTATAGACAGCCTCCGCCAGGAACAGAATAAGCATAATTTAACCTGAGTTCGATATAATTTATAACTACTTGAAATAATTATTTTCAGACAATGTAGCATGTATTATCTATCTATTAATCCCATGAATTCTTAGTTTTCATTTATCGAACACATGATCATGGTATTCAAGTGAATAAATAAAAAGTAAACAATGAAATTCTTATGTCATACTTTGGAGATTATTTTTTTATTTTTAAATTTACTAAATAGTTAAACCAAATAGTTAAATCTAATGGTTAAAGATAAAAATACCGAACAACGGATTTATGAAGCAGCAAGAAAAGTATTCCTGAAAAAAGGAATGGCAGGAGCACGAATGCAGGAAATTGCGGATGAAGCCGGGATCAACAAAGCTTTGCTTCATTACTATTTCCGGAACAAAGAAAAATTATTTGACGGAATCTTCAATGAAGTAATCGAGCGAATTTCAACAGGAATACAAAGTATATTTGAACTTGAGACGAATGTGCTCGAAAAATTGAAAGAGTTTGTAAATATATATGTTGATGTATTATTTGAAAATCGTTATTTGCCCTTGTTTGTCCTGAATGAAATGAATCAACATCCGGACAGGTTTAGCATCCTGTTAAAAGAGAATATCGTTGTGCATATGAAAAAATTCCTTGTTCAGATACAGGAAGAAATTGAAAAGGGAACAATCAGGGCAGAAAATCCTGTGCATCTGTTATTAAGTGTTCTGGGATTGATAATTTTTCCATTTGCGGTTTATCCCTTGTTTAAAAAAATGCTTGGTGAAGAACTCATGGAGAATACTGATATATTATTAATAGAAAGGAAAAAAGAAATATGCCTTTTTATTGAAAATGCATTAAAACCTTAAAAGAACCGGTATGAAAAGGTGTTTGTTTTATGGAGTAGTATTTTCATTGAATTGTTCGATCTTGCTGGCTCAATCTGATTCTGTAAGTCTTTTGCAGTGTCTGGTTTCTGCACGTACTCATGCTCTTATAAAGCCCCAGATTGAAACATTAAGTCAAATAACGGGATTGCAAATATCAGGTAAGAATGCAACAAATTTACCCTCCTTATCAGCCTATGGGAAAGCATGGTATCAAAGCGATGCAGTAACTGTATCCATTCCGGGTATAGGTGATTTTCTTGAGGTGGACAAATTTCAATACAATTTCGGAATCGAAGCAGATCAGAAAATATATGATGGAGGAATTGCGCGAAAAGGAAAAGACCTGGATGAAATATCCAGTGAATCGCAGATCAATAAAATTGAAGCGGAATTGTATCAACTGAACAATCAGGTTGCAGACTTTTTTTTCAAATCCATGTTGTTGAATAAAAACAAAGAAGTCTTAAGATTGAAAAAATCGGTTCTGAATAAACGATTGGATGAACTTGAATCGGCTTATGAAAACGGAATGATAAGCTCCAGTGAGCTTGGGAAAATGAAGGCAGAATTGCTATCAACATATCAGAAGATCAGGGAAATTGAAAAATACCAGTTGCAAACTCTCTCTGCTTTGCAAATTCTTACCGGCCTCGAAATGGATACAAGCAAGGCACTATTTGTATCGGATAGTCTGGCACGATTGACCATAGCATCCAGACCCGAACATACATATTTTGATGCAGAGTTACTGAAACTGGATAAAATGGCAGGTCTCAATGCAGCTAAAAATCTACCGAAACTATATGCTTTTGGCCAGACAGGATACAGCTATCCGGGACTCAATTTTTTTGAAAATGAATCGGATTACTATTACATAATAGGAGCCAGATTATCATGGACAATATTCGACTGGAATCAAAATAAGAGACAAACACAGATCCTTAGGAAACAAAAAGAAATTATCGGCACAAGGCTTGAAGAATTCAATCAGAAACTGGAAATGTCAGCAAACAGTGAAATCATTGAACAGGAAAAATTATTGCAACTCATAGCATTGGACGAACAAATCATTGAACAGCGGACCCTCGTGAGTGCAGGAAGTGCAACTGCCCTTGAGAGCGGAGCGATTACAACCACGAGCTATCTCGAAGACCTGAATGCTGAAATAGCAGCGAGGATTGAACTGGAAACTCATAAGATACAATATGAAAGTTCACTGGTCAGGATGTATCTGATCCATGGGATTGATCTGGATGTTCTTAATAAGGAGTGAGATTGAGATATTAATTAACAGGAAAACAGATGAAAAAAATTTGCTTTTTACTACCTATTATGATTACGGGATTATACGCCTGTAAAAACAACAATACTGAATCTGATGCTTACGGTAATTTTTCGGCAACAGAGATTTTACTTTCTTCGGAAGTGAATGGCAGAATTATTAAAATGAATATTTCTGAAGGAGATATTGTTGATTCGGGCACTGTTGCATATGTTATTGATACATTTCAAAATCATTTGAAAAAACTGGAGATGGTTGCAAGGAAGAGATCCATTGTTGCAAAAAAATCAAATATTACTGCACAAATAGCAGTACTTACGGAACAGAAAGCAGCTGCTGAAGAAGACCTCATTAGGATTGATAAAATGTTGAAAGATGGAGCTGCATCTGAAAAGCAACGGGATGATTTACAAAGCAAACTCCAAATCATTGAGAAACAAATTACACAGGTAAGCACAGGTTATTCAAGCATTGATGCTGAAGCAAAAGCCCTTGATGCCGGCATAGCCCAGATAGAAGAAATGATAAGCAGGGCCATTATTTGCTCACCAATAAAAGGGACAATACTGGATACCTATGCAGAACTTGGTGAATCTGTTATTATGGGTAGTCCCTTATTAAAAATTGCTGACCTGGAGACAATGGAATTAAAAGCATATTTCAGTGGAGGTCAATTGCCACTTCTGAAAATTGGTGATACTGCTGAAGTATTTGTGGATGATGGTTCCGGGGGACTTAAACAATATGATGGCATCATAAGTGCAATTTCTGATCATGCCGAGTTTACACCCAAAATTATTCAAACAAGAGAAGAAAGGGTAAACCTTGTTTATGCAGTTAAGATACGTGTAAAAAATGATGGAATTCTTAAGATCAATATGCCGGGAGAAGTTAAACTACTACAAGAAGAGTAATATTCCATGATACATGCGGAAAATATCAGAAAAACCTATGGTGAAGTTGTTGCTCTCGAAGATATTTCCCTTGAAGTAAAGAAAGGAGAAATAGTTGGTCTTATTGGTCCCGATGGCGCCGGTAAGACAACTTTCTTCAGAATCGTTTCCAGCCTGTTATTGCCTGATAAAGGAAGTGTAAGAATAAACGATCTGGATGTTATCAAGGATTATCGTAAAATTCGCATGATCGTTGGGTATATGCCTCAACGGTTTTCTCTGTATTCAGATCTTACGGTTATTGAGAATTTGAATTTTTTTGCTACTGTATTTGGTACTTCCGTTGAAAAAAATTATGATCTGATCAGGGATGTATATAGAAAGATAGAACCTTTCAGGAACAGACTTGCAGGGAATTTATCAGGAGGAATGAAACAGAAGCTTGCATTGTCATGTGCACTTATTCATGAACCCGAGATTCTGGTTCTTGATGAGCCGACTACCGGTGTTGATGCTATTTCAAGAAAGGAATTCTGGGAACTCCTGAAAAATCTGAAGGAAAAGGGTATTACAGTTCTTGTATCCACTCCTTATATGGATGAAGCGAAGATGTGTAATCGTGTAGCATTGATTCAGAATGGTTCAATTTTATCAATTGACACTCCGAAAAGGATCATAAAGACCTTTGGAAGAAAACTATATACCTTAAGATCATCCGATATCTACAGATTGCTGCTTGATACAAGAAAGTTTCCTGAATGCGAATCTGTTGTTCCATTTGGCCAAAATCTGCACTATACAGATAAAAGTTCTGATTTTAATCAGAAAAAGCTTCTGGCATATCTTAAGCAAAACGGACACGAGGATATTACGATTGAAGAGATCAAACCGGGGATTGAAGATGTCTTTATGAAACTTATGGAACAAAAAAACGAAGGGGGACATCAAAACAATTTGCAGATGGCTACATGATCAAACAGGATTTTTCTAATTGTTAGAAATCTTTTCTGAGTTGCATAATAGTTATGAGACAAAACATAGTAATACAGGCAGAACATCTTTACAAACGCTTTGGGAAATTCACAGCCAATGATGATCTGAATTTTTCGGTCAGAGAAGGTGAGATTTTTGGTTTTCTCGGAGCCAACGGAGCAGGGAAAACTACAGCAATAAAGATTTTATGTGGACTTTCAAAACCTACTTCGGGTATAATAAAAGTGGCTGGCTATGATGTATATACACAAACAGAATTTATAAAAAGAAATATAGGATACATGAGCCAGAAGTTCTCGTTGTACAACGATCTCACCATTACGGAAAATATTCGGTTTTACGGAGGTATCTATGGTCTTTCGCTGCATGCTATTAAATCTCGCACGGAAGAATTGCTGAAGCAGTTTTCTTTGATTCCTTACAGGAATTCGCTGATTAAAGACTTGCCTTTGGGGTGGCGGCAAAAACTGGCATTTTCAATAGCTATAATGCATTCTCCGAAGATTGTATTTCTTGATGAACCCACCAGCGGCGTTGACCCTGCAATAAGACGACAGTTCTGGGAACTTATTTATGAAGCATCATCAAAGGGAATTACTGTATTTGTGACAACGCATTACATGGATGAAGCAGAGTACTGCCATCGTGTTACGATTATGCACGAGGGAAAAATTGTAGCCATTGATAGTCCTAAGAGATTAAAAGAGAAGTTTGATTCCGATGACATTTATGGTGTTTTTTTAAAACTGGTAATAAAATAGTATGAGAAGATTCAGTGCATTTGTTGTTAAGGAGTTCAGGCATCTGGGACGTGACATTCGAACCGTTCTGATCATTTCATTGATCCCTGTTATTCAGCTAATGCTTTTCGGACACGTTATTACAATGGAAATAAAAGATGCAGGTATTGCTGTTCTTGATCCGTCAAAAGATGAAATTTCGACTTCCATTATCAATAAAGTGCTTTCGTCAGGATATTTTCGTCTTGAGACTGAGATGAATTCTGTTACTGAAATAGAGTCACTTTTCAGAAAAGGCAAAGTGAGGGAAGCAATAGTTTTTGAAAGGAATTTCGGGAAAAACCTAATGAAGACGGGAACAGCGCATATCCAGGTTATTACTGATGCATCCGATCCGAATACAGCCGGTATTCTTGATAATTATACACGAAATATAATCAATACGTATCTGACCGAGAGATCGATTGGAAAATTATCGGTCTTTATCGACGTACAACACAGGATGTTTTATAATGAACGATTAAGATCGGCAAATATGTTTGTTCCCGGAACCATTGCTTTAATCCTTATGTTGATTTCAACTTTGATGACTTCAATATCCATTACGCGCGAGAAGGAGTTGGGAACTATGGAAATATTGCTGGTCTCCCCTTTAAAACCCATACAGATCATACTGGGAAAAGTTGTTCCATATATGACACTTGCTTTTTTTGATTCTATAGTCATTATTGCAATGGGTTACTTTGTGTTTCATGTTCCGGTTCACAGAAGTATACTGTTGCTTTTTGGATTATGTCTTTTGTATATATTTCTTGCATTGTCCATTGGTATTTTAATATCTACGATTTCCAAAACTCAACAGGTAGCTATGATTATTTCATTAGTAGGTCTTATGTTACCAACGGTACTTCTGTCAGGTTTTATTTTTCCGATAGATAATATGCCCAAAATACTTCAATTTGTAAGCATTTTTATGCCACCCCGATGGTTTTTATCAGCCCTTAAAGACATTATGCTGAAAGGTGTAGGACTTGGTTATATCTGGAAAGACATTGTAATCCTGATTTCAATGTTGATAGGATTCATTTTGCTTAGTGTCAAAAATTTCCGGATCAGGTTATCATAAATGAATATGAGAACAATATTATATATAGTACAGAAAGAGTTTCTTCAGATATTCAGGGACAAATTGTTGGGCAGGGCTATTATTGTAGTGCCAATATTACAAATGGTAATATTGGTATACTGTGCAACCTTTGAGATAAAAAGTATAAAAATTCATTTTGTTGACCGGGACAAAAGCACAGCATCATCAGAATTGATTCAGACGTATTCTTCTTCCCGGTTTTTTATTGTTACAGCTATTGGTGATGACGAGGAAATTGCCAAAGAGAATTTGTTACGAAATAAGGCTGATGTGGCATTTATTATTCCTGAAAATTTTGGCAGATACCTTGTAACAGGTCAGCAACCTTCGGTTCAACTGTTACTGAATGCAATAAACGGATCTTTGGCAGAATTGTCGCTGGCATATTGTTATGCTGTGATCAGAAATTATTCTGAAGAAATTGTGGCTGAAAAATTATTGATGAAAGGCATGCCTTCGACAATTAATATTAAATCCCGGTACTGGTATAATCCCGAATTGGATTATAAGATCTATATGGCTCCGGGAATATTAGCATTGCTGATAACAATTATCGGATGGATGATGACCGGGATGAATCTTGTTCGGGAAAAAGAAATGGGTACTATTGAACAATTGAATGTTACACCAATTAAAAAATACCAGTTTATTGCGGGAAAGCTTATCCCTTTTTTGATCATTGGAATAGCAGACCTGGCTTTCGGATTAACAATAGCTAAAATATTGTTTAATATTCCGATGGAAGGCAGTTTGATTACACTCTTTACGTTTACTGTCATCTATCTGATAGCCGTTTTAGGCATTGGATTATTCATTTCCACTATTTCAAACACGCAGCAACAGGTGCTGTTTGTCTCTTTCTTTTTTATCATGATTTTTATTTTGATGAGCGGATTGTTTACAGCAGTTGAAAACATGCCCGAGTGGGGACAGAAACTGAATATAATAAATCCTATGGCTTATTCCATAAGAATTATCCGGATGGTATTATTAAAAGGGTCGGGTTTTGTTGACATCTCCGGGGAATTGATCTCCGTATCTGTATATGCTGTTTTTACCAACACATTGGCCATTTGGCGATACAGAAAGACTGTATAGCTTCTTTCAGAATTACCTTGCATAAAGCAACCTTTCGGTACAAATAATGTCTTTGATAAAGAACGAAAGACTATAAAAATGAAAATATATTATCTATCGATTGTATTTTCCCTGTTTCTCATTTGCAGTGCATGCGATGAAGAGTATTGGGAAAATGATAACAGGCGAATTACCGGCAATGGCTATGTGAAGGAATTGACCTTTGATGTAGATGATTTTGAGTCTGTTGATCTGGAAGGAGTGGCGAATGTGTACATTGAAACAGGACTTGATCAACAGGTCACCGTTGAAGCTTATGAAAATATTCTAACTTATATAATTGTTGAAGTTGTTGGTGACAAGCTTATTATTCGCTTTAAGGATAACCTTAGCGTCAATAGTGATGAAGAGATCAGGGTAGATATTTCCATGCCTGAGATACAGGATGTTACCTTAAGTGGTGTTGGGAATTTTTATTTAAGCGGTCCCCATCAGGAATCACTTTCCATTGAAATTGATGGTGTAGGTAATATTGAAGCATATGATTTGCCGGTGTATAACGGCATAACTGAAATTAATGGTACAGGCAATATTGAAATCAGGGCGAAAGAAACTTTAAGCGTGGACATTGATGGGTTGGGCAATGTGTATTATCGCGATTATCCAAGAATATATGTTGATATTAGTGGTTTAGGCGAAGTCGTAAATGATAATTGAGCGATAGTTTTTGCATGTTGGGCTGAAGTGATTGCTTCAGCCTTTTTTTTGTTTATTAAAACAGAGTACTTAGCATTGATTTTTTGTTGTTGGCAAAAAACAGCACTGCTCAGTTACCATCACAGTGTAATAATTGTATTTTTGTTCCGTTGAAATAAAATTTCAATCGGATCATGAAAATATTAATCACAGGTACGGCAGGTTTTATTGGTTTTCATCTGGCAAAAAAACTCTTGGATAGAGGTGATGAGGTAGTGGGTCTTGATAATATCAATGATTATTACTCGGTTGATCTTAAATATGGAAGACTTGAAGAAACTGGCATTCACAGGAAAGATATTGTATACGGAAAGAAAATTCTATCATCAAAATATTCCGATTACAGTTTTATTCAACTGAATCTTGAAGACAAGGAAGGGATTGATACGTTATTTTCGGAAGAAAAATTTGAAAAGGTATGTAATCTTGCTGCTCAGGCAGGTGTCAGATACAGTCTTGAAAATCCGATGGCTTATGTTAACAGCAATATTGTTGGTTTTTTAAATATTCTGGAAGCATGTCGCCATAACCGGATCAGGCATCTTGCCTATGCAAGCAGCTCAAGTGTTTATGGTTTGAATGAGTCCATGCCATTTTCAACACATGATAACGTTGACCATCCGATAAGTTTATATGCTGCAAGCAAGAAATCAAATGAACTTATGGCTCATAATTATAGTCATTTGTTCCATCTTCCTACAACAGGTTTGCGTTTTTTTACTGTTTATGGTCCGTGGGGAAGACCGGATATGGCTCTTTTTTTGTTTACAAAGGCTATCCTCAATGATGAACCTATAAAAGTTTTCAATGAGGGAAACATGCGGAGGGATTTCACATACATAGATGACATAATCGAAGGGGTTATCAGAGTGATTGACAATCCTCCTGAAGGAAATAAATTCTGGACAGGAAAACATCCTGATCCGGGTACTTCCAAAGCCCCATATAAAGTGTACAATATTGGCAACAGCAGTCCTGTGAATCTCCTTGATTTTATTGAGGCCATAGAAGAAGCTCTTTACAAAAAGTCAAAAAAGGATTATTTGCCTATGCAACCCGGCGATGTTTTGGCAACATGGGCTGATGTTAGTGACCTGGAGACAGAATTGCATTATAAACCGGCAACACCGGTGAAACAAGGTGTGAGGAGTTTTGTAGATTGGTATTTAGGGTATTACTCAAAATAAATAATCCGTGCTTTCAGGTATTCATTCAAATTTGTCCAGGAATTTTTCCCTTCCGGTCTTAAAAATGGTATACCATATAATTTTTGTATCCAACAAAAATGAATGGCATTCATAGTATCTGATGTCCAGTTTTATTTTATCCGGGTAAATAATATTCCTGTAATACTTTGGTGGAATTTCCTGTTGTGATAAAATACCTTCTTCATCGATGTATTTAAGACTGGCAATACTGGTAAGGCCGGGTTTCAGATTCAGTATCTTTTTCTCTTCTCCTTCAAGTTTATCGGTGAATCCCGAAATATAGGGTCGCGGACCGACAATACTCATGTCTCCTTTCAAAACATTCCAGAATTCCGGCAGTTCATCAATTTTCCATTTTCTCAGAAATCTCCCGATGGATGTAACCAATTCCCTGTTAACCACCGCATCAAGATGTTTGTTGTTTTCATTGATCATTGTCCTGAACTTAAGCATGATAAAAGGCTTTCCATGTTTACCGATTCTTTCCTGCCGAAAAAATATTGGTCCGTTTGATGTGCAAAGTATGAGCAGAGCAACAAAGAATAACACAGGCGAAAAAAATATCAAAGCAAAAAAAGAGAATATTTTGTCCGTTAATGATCTAATGTTCATAAAGTAATGTATTGTTATCGATTCTCAAGCGGGAAATCTTCATATACCAGTTCCGATACAATTTTTGCTGACGCCATACAAAGTGGAATTCCTCCGCCGGGATGAACTGTGCCACCTGCAAAATAAAGTCCTTTCATAGTTTTTTTGAAATTTGCATGACGCTGAAATACAGAGAAAACACTGTTTGAGCTGGGACCATATAAGGAACCTTTATAACTGTTGGTCCATTTTTCAATACCGGATGGAGATGAATGCTTTTCAAATTCAATGTATTTTTCCAGGTCCACATTCAGAATACGATGTATTTTATTTAAAATTGACTTTCTTGCCTGCGGAACCAACCAGTTCCAATTGTGATTGTCATCATTTGGTGTATTGATCATCACCAGCCAGTTTTCGGAACCTTCGGGGGCATCTGAGCGATTCACCTTGGAACTTATATAAACATATATGGTCGGATCGTCATAAAGCATTTTTTTTCTGAAAATATAGTCGAATTCTTCTTTGTAATTTTCTGTAAAAAGAATATTATGTACCTGTAAGTTGTTGAATGTTTTTTTTACTCCCCAGTAAAAAATTATTGAGGAGGAAGACAGTTCCCGGCGAAAAATTTTGTCTGAATGAGTATAACCGTTAAGAAGTTCTTTATAGGTATAAAATACATCGGTATTGTTGATAATGATATCGTAATTGTAAATTTTACCATCAATTCTCAGTCCTCTGATCCTGTTGTTATCAATTTTTATCTCCTGAACGGGTGTATTGAATTTTAATTCAACTCCATGCTTTTTACAAAGCAACACCAGGGCTTTGATCAGCTGAAACATACCCTTTTCAGGTATATAGGAACCAATGTTGTGTTCCAGATGAGATATCACACTTAAGGTTGCAGATGCCCGGTATGGGTCTGAACCATTGTATGTGGCATACCGGTCGAACAACTGGACAATGCGTTTGTCACCGAACCATTTTTTATTCAGCGTATGCATTGTTTTGAATAGTTTTAAAAAAAATATATTGGTTACAAGTTTAACAGCTTTTGAGATCGGGACAGATGCAATTTTCTGAAAAGGACTGAAAAGAAAAATTTCTGATGTAAGATCATATAAAGTCCGGTTACGCTTCAGAAATCGAATAACCTTTTCTTTACCGACTTGTGATTGTTTTTCGATCGCTGCTGCAAATTTATTGGTATCACTAAAAGCGTCAATGATGGTTCCGTCGGGATAGAAAAACCGGGAATTGATCTCCAGTTTTTTAAGTTTCAGGTAATCATGAACTGGTTCGCCGACAAATGCAAACAGTTCTTCAACTTTTTCAGGAAGCGTTAAAATAGATGCTCCGGTATCGAACCGGTATCCTTTGCCACTCAGTTCAACGATTTTACCTCCGGCTGAATTGTTCTTTTCGTATACAACTACCTGATAACCGGTTTTTGCTAACCTGATTGCACAGGCAAGCCCGGACAGACCGGCTCCGATAATTGCAATTTTATTGTTCATTTGTATTGGATCTAGGTAGTATAACCTTGTTCTGTTTAAAAATAAGAAAAATTAAATCAACCTGAAAAGGCAAAAAAATATTGTTGAATTTTTCATAATTGAGTTGGAGGCAGAAAAAAATTTTATATATTTGTTCGATAGTTATCGAACTATAAAATATTATGACTGGTAAAGACATGGCAAAAGTGTTTAAAGCCTTATCGAATGAGCAAAGGTTAAATTTGTTTCGTATGATTTATTACTGGCAGAAGACTATGCCCAAATCAGAATGTTGTGGTGTGCAGAAAGCCTTTACCAGGGCATGTGATTGCATGGATATTTCGAGGTCCACCATATCACATCACTTAAAAGAATTGCAATTAGCAGGATTGATCACCTGCGAAAAGGAAGGACAAGCGCTTGTGTGTACTATTAATCATGAACTGGTTGAAGAAATAAAAACGTTCTTTGAGTAGTTACTGCTCTTAGCATTCCTGGATGCTAATGCGACTTAATGTTAAGAATCAATTGAAATTCTGTTTGAATTCAGACTATCATTAAGCCGGAGTTAAGTTAAACCCAACTATAACAGATAGCTGATCCATACTTCGTCTGCTACATATTCATTTGGGTTCAATTTTTGTTTAATTAGTTCGATAGTTATCGAACTATAAAAAATTTATTATGTTTAACTGTATGAGTTCGTCATTTTGTAAATGGAACGAAAAGTTCAACATCAGCATTGAAAATTCGGATGAAGGTATCACCATCGATGTGAAACCAAAGGATAAATCCAAAGTGAAATCGCTGCAGAAATTGGCAGAATCTTGCAAGGATTTCTGTGATAGCGATTGTTGCTAGAAAATTAGTAAAGAAAAGAGGCTGTCTCAAAAGGAAAGAATTTTAAGATAGCCACGAAGTCCCGAAGACTCAAAGAATTCACAAAATCCTGTTTTTCAATTATATATAACCTTGTGAGTACTTTGTGATTTAGTGCCTTGGTGGCGAATTTTCAACTTTTTAGACAGCCTCTTTATTTTATAAGTATATTCTATCTCAAAGCAGCCTGAGCAGCGGCAAGTCTTGCGATTGGCACACGGAAAGGAGAACAACTTACGTAATTCATTCCCACCCTGTGACAGAATTCCACCGATGATGGCTCACCACCATGCTCACCGCAAATTCCAACCTTTAGCTTTTCACGTTTGCTGCGTCCTTTTTTTACTCCCATATCAACAAGCTGACCAACACCTTCCTGGTCAAGAACCTGGAACGGGTCATTTTTCAGGATGCCTTTTTTGAGATAGACTGGCAGGAATTTTCCCGAATCGTCCCTTGAATAGCCAAATGTCATTTGCGTAAGGTCGTTGGTGCCGAATGAAAAGAATTCGGCTACTTCAGCTATTTCATCAGCTGTTAAAGCGGCACGCGGTATTTCGATCATGGTTCCTATCAAATAGTCGATCTTGTCTTTACGTTCATTGAATACGGTATTGGCAGTTAAACGAACGATCTCTTCCTGTGCCTTAAGTTCTTTTACTGTACCGACAAGAGGGATCATAATTTCGGGAAGTACCACGATACCTTTTTTCTTCAGGTCAAGTGCAGCTTCAATAATTGCACGTGCCTGCATTTCGGTGATTTCAGGGTAGGTATTTCCCAACCGGCAACCACGATGACCCAGCATGGGATTAAATTCGTGGAGGTCTTCAACTTTTTGTTTTATGATCTCAACAGAGATGCCCATTTCATCGGCCATTTCTTTCTGGTTTCCTTCTTCGTG
This sequence comes from Bacteroidales bacterium, assembly GCA_016935615.1. Classification (GTDB taxonomy): domain Bacteria; phylum Bacteroidota; class Bacteroidia; order Bacteroidales; family UBA10428; genus UBA10428. The sequence continues at coordinate 21,672 of JAFGQO010000158.1, read as the reverse complement.
GGGAACAAACTCATGAAGCGGCGGGTCGAGCAAACGAACTGTAACAGGAAGATCAGCCATAGCTTCAAAAACACCTGAGAAATCTTTCCGTTGTATCGGGAGTAATTTGGCAAGGGCTTTACGGCGTCCTTCTTCATTATCAGCAAGGATCATTTCACGCATGGCTTTAATGCGTTCCCCTTCGAAAAACATATGTTCGGTACGACAGAGACCTATACCCTCGGCACCGAATGAACGAGCCTGTTTGGCATCACGTTCGGTTTCAGCATTGGTACGCACTTTCAGTTTGCGGTATTTGTCAGCAAGTTTCATAATTTCACCAAAATCACCGCTTAATTCGGGATCATGAGTGGCGATCTTTCCTTCATATACTTCACCTGTAGAACCATTCAGTGAGATCCAGTCGCCTTCATGAAAGGTCTTTCCTCGGGCAGTAAGGGTCCTGGCTTTATAATTAATAATACATTCTCCGGCACCGGAAACGCAACATTTCCCCATACCACGTGCAACCACAGCAGCATGAGAGGTCATGCCCCCGCGTGCAGTGAGTATACCTTTTGCTATGTCCATTCCTTCAAGGTCTTCCGGAGAGGTTTCAATACGAACCAATACGGTAACAGGATACTTTTTGGTTTCGTCGGCATGGAAAACAATCTGGCCGGTGGCAGCACCCGGAGATGCAGGAAGTCCTTTTGCCACAATATTGGCATTTTGAATGGCTTTTTTATCGAATACAGGATGCAATAGTTCATCCAGTTTGTTTGGTTCCTGGCGGAGTATTGCGGTTTTTTCATCGATCGTACCATCACGAAGCATATCCATAGCTATTTTTACCATGGCAGCAGCAGTGCGTTTTCCATTTCGTGTTTGCAGCATCCATAATTTACCATCCTGAATGGTAAATTCAAGGTCCTGCATGTCTTTATAATGATTTTCCAGTTTTTGTTCAGTTTCACTGAGTTCCTTATAGGCAACAGGCATAGCTTCTTCCAGCGAAGGATATCTGGAGACTCTTTCTGATTCCGAAATTCCGGCCAGTTTGGCCCAACGTAAAGCCCCTTCTTTTGTAATTTGCTGGGGAGTTCGGATACCTGCAACAACGTCTTCCCCCTGTGCGTCGATCAGGTATTCACCGTTGAAAATGTTTTCTCCGGTAGCGGCATCGCGTGTAAAAGCAACACCGGTCGCAGAATTTTTACCCATGTTGCCAAATACCATAGCCTGAACATTTACAGCAGTACCCCATTCTTCTGGGATCTGATTCATAGCTCTGTAGTAATTTGCGCGTGGATTTTGCCAGCTGTCGAATACGGCACATACAGCACCCCAAAGCTGTTCCCATGGATCGACGGGAAAGTCATGTCCTGTTTGCTTCTTAACAGCAGCCTTGAATTTGACAACAAGTTCTTTTAGATCAACCACCTCAAGATCGGTATCGTTCTGAATATTTTTGGCTTCCTTAACTTGTTCCATAATTTCTTCGAACGGATCGATATCTTCTTTTGACTCAGGTTTCATGCCAAGAACAACATCTCCATACATTTGAACGAAACGCCTGTAAGAATCCCAGGCAAAACGTTCATTGCCTGATTTTTTTGCTATACCCTTAACAGCATTGTCATTTAATCCGAGATTTAACACAGTATCCATCATGCCGGGCATAGAAACCCTTGCACCTGAACGAACTGATAACAGCAAAGGATTATTTGCATCTCCGAACTTGGAATTCATGATTTTTTCAACATAAGCTACCGCAACTTCAACTTCCTTTTTCAGAAGTTCAACCACTTTATCTTTTCCCAGTTGATTGTATTCTGTACATACATCGGTGGTAATAGTAAATCCCGGAGGTACAGGCACACCTATTAAATTCATTTCAGCTAAGTTGGCTCCTTTGCCACCCAATAGGTTTTTCATATCGGCCTTTCCTTGTGCTTCTTTATTGCCGAATGTATAAACACGTTTTACGTCAGACATCGTATTATTTAATTTTTAGTTAAAACTTATTTGTTGGAAATCAATCTCTTTTTTGAAAGGTCACAAAGGTATCTAAAATATTCCTAACTAATAAGCCCGTTATGTGAATTTTTGCTTAAGTTATTGGTACTCGTTTTCAGCAGGCAGTGATGATTGACGAAAGGATAAAATATCCGTTTATTTTCTGGGATGATGCTCGATAATTGCCTGCCGGAGATACTCACGATCCAAATGTGTATAAATTTCCGTTGTGAGTATTGATTCATGCCCGAGCATTTCCTGGACTGCCCGCAGATCTGCACCGCCTTCAACAAGATGAGTGGCAAAGGAATGACGAAATGTATGGGGACTGATGTTTTTATCGATGCCGGCAGCAGTTGCAAGTTCTTTTATAATAGTGTAGATCATGATACGCGTCAACTTTTTCCCTCTCCTGTTCAGGAACAGCACATTTTCAGAATGTTTGTCTGTTGTGATTTTGTTTCTGTCTTGTTCAAGGTAATGGTTAATTTCTCTCAGAGCTGTCCTTCCGGCAGGAACCAGTCTCTCTTTATCACCCTTTCCTTTTACTCTGATAAAACCTTCCGTGGCAAACAGATCTGTTAACTTTAAATTCACAAGCTCGGAAACACGCAACCCACAACCATACAAGGTTTCAATGATTGCTTTGTTTCTATGTCCTTCGGGCTTGCTTAGGTCAATGACTTTTACAATATTGTCGATCTCATTCACAGAAAGAACAACAGGCAGTTTTCTGCCGATTTTAGGAGACTCAAGCAATACGGAAGGATTTGCTTTGATTGTATTGGAATACATAAGAAACTTAAAGAATGTCTTTATGGATGAGACATTCCGGGCTTGTGTGCGGGGCGAGACATCCAGCTCACTTAGCCACAAAATATATGCCTGCAGATCTTCAAACTTAATTGAGTCAATAGTATTATATTGCAGTTTAAGACGGATAAATTCAAGCATTCTGGAAATGTCGTGAGTATATGCTTCAATGCTGTTTTGAGAGAGATTTTTTTCAAGTTTCAGGTGATTCCTGAAATCAACAATATAGGAGTCCCATTGGTTCATTCTGGTTTTTCAGAGGTTTTACTATAATTTGAATGTGAAAATATACAATAGTATTTTCTTTTAAAATAACTCGTTTGCGATTTTCCATTCCGGTTATTCTATAGGAAGATACCATTTGCAGAGGTCAATTCGGGTTCTTATCAAAATACATCTGTTTTTGCATGATGTGGAATTATTTCTCGTAATTCATTTAAAAGTAAGCCTATTTTCATAATTTCGCCAATAGCATTGCATAATCATGAAAGCGCGATTTCTCATTATTCTGAGTTTGTTTTTTTTTGAAGTTGCCCGTGCATCTCATCCGGTTCATGTATCTGTTGTGAATCTGGATATACAGAGCGACTCCAACAGAATAAAGTATTCAGTATGTTTATTTTTTGAAGATCTTCAAAGCTTAATAAATTTCAAATACAATACTTTGCTTGATTTTCGTCATCAGAGCCGAATGACTTTTAAGGAGCAACAATCGATACTGGAGTATTTAAATTCTTCATTTATATTGAAAAACTCTCATAATATACCTTTAAATTCAGAGTTTAAAAACTGGAAAATTGAAGATAATTTGATATGGTTCTTTTTTTGTATTGAAGAAATTGCGGAAATTCGAAAACTGACAATAGAAAATAAATTGATGCTAGATCTTTTTATGGACCAGAAAAACCTGTTGATATTGAATAATAACGGCAAGGAGGAGGGGTATGAATTTAACAAAAGAAATGCATCGTATATAGTAACCATTGGTGATGATTAGATACAATATTATACTATTCTTCTTATTTTGTTTTGTAACGAATACTCTGGCTACACATAACCGGGCCGGCGAAATTACATACAAACATCTGGGAGGATATACGTATGAATTTACAATTACAACATATACTTTTGTTTACAGTCAGGCAAACAGAAAGGAACTGAATGTCTCATGGGGTGACGGGACAACCACAGTGGTTAAGAAAGAGCCTTACAATGAGTTCATACAGATTCCGAATACAGATTACTATTATAATACTTATATTGCCACACATACATATCCCGGAGCGGGGATCTACGAAATACTGATGGAAGATCCTAACAGGAACGCAGGGGTAAATAACATTCCAAATTCTGTAAATACAATTTTTTCAATCAAGACTACGATGATGATCGGATCAGGTATTGGTGCAAACAATACGCCAATATTGTTGAATCCTCCAATAGACAAAGCTGCAAAAGGTCATCTCTTTATTCATAATCCTGCGGCTTTTGATCCGGATGGGGATAGCCTGTCCTATGAAATAACCATTTGTACGGGAGCCAGCGGACAGCCGATTGAAGGTTATATATTACCTCCTGCAACAGATACTCTTCTGATTGATGCTATTACGGGTGATCTGCAGTGGAATACTCCTGCTGACATAGGAGTATACAACATTGCCATACTTGTTGAAGAATGGCGAAAAGATATTCGGATCAGTCGAATAGCCCGTGATATGCAGATCGATGTGTATGAAACGGATAATAATCCGCCTGTGAATTCTTATATTCCGGACTATTGTGTTGCGGCAGGTGATACTGTTTATTTTTTAATAACATCTACTGATGCCGATGGTGATCCGATGGAACAATATATGGGCGGTGGTCCGTTTCAGGTAGATGATCCTGCGGAACATTCCATTACATCGACAGGGAATGGCTTTATAAACTCATATTTTATGTGGATCACGAATTGTTTGCACGCAAGAAAACAACCTTATACTGTGGTACTGAAAACGGAAGACCTGAATGATAATATCCAGTTGGTTGATATTACAAGTTTTTCAATACGCGTATTGCACCAACCTCCTCAAAACATTGAAGCGATTCCCGGGAGTGATACCATAAGGGTTGAATGGGATGTTTCAGGTTGCGGAGTCCCTGAAGGATACAGGATTTACAGAAGGCTGGGCAGTTACAATTACATTCCCGATAGTTGTGAAACAGGTTTGCCGGCATATACCGGTTACGAATATCTTGATTACGTAAAAGGTAGCCTGACAAATTATTATACGGATGATAATCTGGGAGAAGGTCTTGTTCCCGGCTATGATTATTGTTATCGTATTACAGCCTTTTATACTGATGGTGCAGAAAGTATTGCTTCAGAAGAGGTTTGTTCTACCCTGGTGCCGGGCACTCCCCCTATTTTGAAGGTGAGCGTGGCAAACGATGACGAAGAAAATGGGGCAATTGATCTTGCATGGGCAGTTCCCCAGGATCTGGATCCGGTATATGACGGACCATACCGTTATGAAATTCTCAGAATGACCCCCAATGAAGATGAATATAGTTCAATTGTGATCATTCCAAGTTCTGATCTGACAGACACAACATACACAGATACAGGAATTAATACCCTCATTTATCCCTATACTTATAGTGTTGTTTTGTATGAGGAGCAGGACGGTAACTGGGTTCAGCTGCCAGGCAATGAAACCGCATCATCTCAATACATAGAAATCGACGGTGCCGATAACAAACTGACCCTGAATATGAAAAAAAGGAGTCCCTGGTTAAATCAACAATATGAAGTATTCAGAGAAAACAGTACAACTGAGACCTTTGAATCAATAGGCATAACAGAAGAATCTGTTTACATTGATTCAGGATTGAAAAATAACAGGAAATATGTTTACAGGACTATAGGTGATGGAATACGTCCTGTTTATGAAAGGATTTACTATGTACAAAACACTTCCCATCTGGCTTCGGGAATACCAATTGATACGGTATCTCCGTGTCCGCCCGATCTTGTTGTTACATCCGAATGTGATGTGTATAATGATAGTACTTACGCATACAATTTCCTGACCTGGAGCAATCCCGGGGAATGTGAAGACGATGATATAATAGCCTATATAGTGTATAGCCGGGATTCTTTGTATGGAGAATTCGTAGTACTTGATACTCTGCCAAATACTATTTTTGAATATACCGATCCTCCGGAAAATACCATTGAAAAATGTTATGCCGTTACAGCCATCGATTCTTTTTACAATGAAAGTTCATTGATTCCGTTTTGTGTTTATAATATCTGTGGATATTATGATCTGCCAAATGTTTTTACTCCCAACAGTGATGGAATAAATGATATTTATACTTCATGGAATCTGAACGATTATGTAAAACAGGTAAATATGAGAATATTTAACAGGTACGGGAAAGAAATATTCAGAACAGATCATCCCGACATCAACTGGGATGGAAGAAACAAGGCGAATGGGAAATTGGTCAGCTCAGGTGTATATTACTACACTTGTGATGTTTATGAGCCAAGGATTACCGGAGTGATTATGCACACATTAACAGGCTTTATTCATGTTTATTCAGGTGATGATAATATTAAGGCAGAATGAAAAGATCAATTCAATTAATTCCGATACTGCTGCTGCTGACAACTTTTATTTCCGAAGCTCAGACCCTCGAAAAAGATGTCATTCATGCATTTGGTCTTTATGGATCCGGGAATTATGGTGAGGCGGTTACAGCTTTTGACCAGGTTATAAATAACTACAGCAAATACGACCAGAAATGTATATTCTATCGTGGTATTGCACAATATCAATTGCAAAATTATACTGCCGCCAAATCTGATCTTCAACTGGCCGTTGAGTCCGGATATCCCGAAGCCTGTCTTTGGATGGCAAAATTGTATGTGTCTGAGGGATCAACTCCGGAAGCAATTCATTCCATTGAACAATATTTGAAAGAATCAAAACATCCGGATATTTCGGAAATAAAGAAAGAAGAATTGTTTAAGAAGCTTCATAACACACAGGAATGGTTTTCTCTCTGGGAAAAAGATCTGTTGTCAGATGAAATGAAAATTCAGGAGGAAGTGAACTTCCATATTTCCAAAATGAATTTTGAGAAGGCTCATGAAATCATTGGAACCAATCTGAATAAGGGACTGGATGATGCATTTTTATATGAATTGAATAGCAGGGTGTACTTCCGGGAGGAGATCTTTCAGCTTGCCCTTAATGATATTAACAAGGCTGTTTCTATTGAACCTGTATCAGAAAGACATTTGAAACTGAAAGCAGAATACTTGATCCGGTTAAACAAACATCATGAGGCAGTTGAAATACTTACGGAACTATTGGAACGGAATCCCGGGGATTTTGAAATACGCTTTATGAGAGCAAATACTACCTGTCTTGCCGGGGATCTGGATCTGGCAGAATCAGATAATCGTATCTATATGAGATATTTTGATACGCCGGATGCAGTTTTTCTGATGGGGCAAATATTGTATGAGAAAGGAGATTACCTGGATGCATTAAAATATTTCAACAGACTGATCAATGAAGAGGTGGCACAGGCAAAATATTTCAAGGCGCGTGGTTTGACATATTACGAAACAAAAACATACCAATATGCGGCATATGATCTGTCCATGAGCCTTGATCTTGACCCGAATGATGCTCAAACGAATTTGTACCTGGGCATTACCGAATATCAGTTGGGAGAAAAGGAACTTTGCTGTTATTACCTGAAACGGGCGAAAGATTTTGGTGAATTAAATGCCATTACCTATTTGCAGCGATATTGTGATGAAACAAAAAGGGCTTGTCTCAAAAGGTAAATATTTTAAAATAGCCACGAAGTCCCGAAGACTCAAAAAAATCACAAAACTCTGATATTCAATTATATATTACTTTGTGAGTATTTCGTGAATTTACTGTCTTGTTGGCGAATTTTCAACTTTTGAGACAACCCCTTATTTTTTCTTTATCTGATGGTTAAAATTTCAATCCGATGCCGATATTGAAAGTGGCCAGATCATATACATAAATCTCGCTCATTATTGCCAGACTATTTGTCACATAATACTTCACACCCACAAAGGCAGTGATGATAAAATGAACACCGGAATCATCGGCTATATAACCGGTATAATCTCCATATTCTTTTCCTGACCGGATAGTAATGCCTGTGGCTATACCACCATAGGTATCAAGTTTGTCAACAAATTGATAATGGTAGGTTGCTCTGGGCGCAATGGAAAAGTGTGTGTATTTATAGCCATATTCGTAAATGCCATAATCCCACCTGGTTTTGACCGTGCTGACGCCAAGGATTGCTCCTACACCAAATACACCAGGACCCCAGTCATCTTTAAGTGCATAATCACCAGCAACAGAGATAAAAGGTAATCCCATCTTGTAGTAGGTACCATAATACCAGGCGGTTCCGAATCCGACTTGAAAATTTACGTCTATGTCTCCTTTTTCAAAACTCTGAGCGTTCAGGTCTGAAGAGGTAAAAGAAAGCGCAAACAGCGCTGCAATGGTAATTAAAATGCTTTTTTTAAGTTTTTTCATGGGTAGAATATTTAACAGTAAGTTAATTTGATAAGTTTTTCAGGCTGCAAGTTATTCAAATGATCTTCAATTTAATAACAGAACGGACTACTTTTTTATTAAAATTATAAACAGAACGCTTCAAAAGACATTTTGTTATGTGTAAGGTTGCAAATCGGTTACAATGCTTCAGGATTCCTGTATATTTTTCCTGAGTTCCGACAGGAAATTTTTCATTCCATCCGGATTTTTACTTTTGATAATCTCTTTCAGGAGTCTCATTTTATTGCTTATGCTGTCCAGTTGTTCGAAAGTATACGGGCTAAACAGGATCTCCGAAAGCAGGTAGTCATCTTCAGACAATAATCCTTTCGCAATTTCCAGGTGTTTTTTAAAGGTCGTTCCCGGAGCTTCCTGCTGCTTCATGCAGGCTGCAAATACCATGGTCGAAGCAAAAGGAACGGATAATGAGTAAGCAATGGTTTTGTCGTGATCAATGAAGGTGTATTCAAATATTTTTATACCAAATGACCGATAAAAATTCCTGAAGAACTCTTTTCCTTCCTTATCCGATTGCTGAATAATAATGGCACTCTGATCGTTTAATTCTCTGACATTTGCAAAAGTAGGTCCGAACATCGGATGTGTTGATACAAATCTTCTTCCCGAATTAAGGTAAAAATCCCTTAATGGTGTCTTGACAGATGTTATATCCGCAAGAATACAGTTGTTGGAAACAAAAGGAAGCAGATCCTCAAATGCCTGAATTGTGAATTGAAGACTAACGGCATTGATAACCATTTCGGGTTTAAAATCCTGAATTTCCTGAAAGGTTAGTAAACGATGACTGTTGAAAAGATACTTTAATTTGGATTTATCTTTATCGTACACCCCAACCTCATAATCGAGGCATAGCGACTCGACCAGCCAGGTTCCCATTTTTCCTGCACCCAGTATTAGTATTTTTTTCATTTTCCTCTATAGATTTTCGGAATTTTTTGTTCCTGTATCATAAAATCCGTCAATACAACAGCAGTGGCAGCTTCAAGAACAACCGGCACTCTCAGGGCAATACATGTATCATGTCTTCCCTGTACTTCCAGATTGTCCATTTTGCCTGTTTTCATATTCATTGTATGCTGTTTTTTAGATGTGCTCGAGGTAGGTTTGACAGCAACCCGGAAAACCATTTCATTCCCGTTGGTAATTCCGCCGTTGATACCACCTGCATTGTTGGTTTCCGTTTTTCCATCCATGGATACTATATTGTCATTGTGTTCACTGCCTTTCATTTTTGCAGCCATGAATCCCGAACCAAATTCAATGCCTTTTATGGCAGGAATGGAAAATATCATATGGCTTAATACGGATTCCACCGAATCAAAAAAAGGTTCCCCCAAACCGACGGGCAATCCTTTCACAGAGCATTCGACAATTCCACCGACAGAATCCTGATCTTCAACAGCTTTATCAATAGCTTTCCGAATATCAGTCGTTCCACCGGCTTCAATCAGCCGGGCCTGAATGTGTATTGATCCCAATAATTTTTTGGCAACAACACCTGCAGCTACCAAACCCAGCGTCAGTCTGCCGGAAAAGTGACCTCCGCCCCTGTAATCCTCAAAACCTCCGAATTTTTTTGTTGCCACAAAATCAGCATGCCCCGGGCGCGGGATTTCTCTTAGCTTCGAATAGTCTTCCGATCTTGTGTTTGTATTTTCGAATAGTATGGTCAGGGGTGTTCCTGTAGTATGATCATGAAAAATGCCACTCAAAAACCTTGGTTGATCAGCTTCTTTGCGCGGAGTTGTTCCTTTAGCTCCGCTTCGGCGTTTGTTTAGATCGTCGTTAAAATCTTTAATTGTCAGAGGCAGGCCTGCAGGTACACCATCAATAGTTACACCGACACCCAATCCATGAGATTCCCCGAAAATGTGTATTCTGAATAGTTTTCCAAAGCTGTCCATTTTTTATTGTGTAATTAACTTCGTTGAGCTCGCAAGCTCGGTTGTTTAATCGTAATTTGTAATGCGTAAATCGTAATTTGTGAATCGTGATCAGTGATCAATTAATAGTCTCAGGTCGCAAGTTTCAGGAATAATGAATTAACTGATGAACCGGGCAATTGATTAACTGATACTTTATATTAAGCATTTCGTCTTTTGATTATCTTCTCAACTCCTCCACACAAGCCATGGTTTCGTTCCGTTCCCCTTAAATAGTCTCTGGTCTAATGTTTGCAGTTAAACAGTTACACGATTAAACAGTTAAACCAGAAACTCCAAAACCCAACAATCCGGCAACCAAGCAATTAGCAACTCAACTTTCCACATTCTCACTTTCTTATCTTCCGACTTCGGACTTCCGACTTCAAACTCAAATCAATTCTTCCTTCAGTTTTTCCAGGATCATCTTCATTTTTGAAAATCCTATTTGTCCCGTAGCTGTGGGTTCTCCAACATCCATAGCAGCGAAAGTAAACTCGGCTCCTAACAAGGGAGCCATAATTCGGGTAATTTTACCTTTCTTCCCCATACCGAAGGCAACCAATGGCTTTTCTTTGCTATACAGTGAAAGCAAACAGGCATTATCAGCATTTGAATGCGACATAGTCACTATTTTTGCCACATCGGCACCTAACAGGTAACACTGATCCATGATCCTTTGCAATTCTTTTAATTCCGGAGTATTCTTAAAATTATGGTATGAGATAATCACTTTGCATCCGTGCTTTTTTGCCATCCTGTAAATGGATTCCCGTTGTTTTTTATTTGCTTCGATTTCAATATCTACATAATCAGCTCCTGTTTGAATGGCGAGTGAAAGCTGTTCCAACTGATATTCAGCTCCTTTTTTATCGGGTCTGCAGGTTGCGATCGTAACGGTTTTATGACTAAAAACCGTACGAATTTCATCGGCAGTGAAATCTGTTAAATCGAGCCTGATCTCGGCCATTTGGACAGCATCAAGCACCGAGAGGCATGTTTCCAGGTTCCTGTCAGATATCGCTACGCAAATCATTGATAATGGATTGAAGTTCTTTATAGTCAAGTTTTCGGATTATAGCATGTCCTATTCTATCCAGTAAAACAAGATGAATTGAATCACCCACTCTTTTTTTATCCTGCTTCATTGCTGCAAATAATTTTTCAATTGGTATTTCAGGTTGTACGGGCAATCCATAGCTCTCAAGAACCCGGATCAATTCTATGACTTCGTCCTTTAAGAGCATCCCCAGGATATTTGAAACTTTTGCTGCCAGCACCATTCCGATACTTACAGCTTTTCCATGCAAAATACCGGTCATTTTTTCAAGAGCATGAGCGAATGTGTGTCCGAAATTCAACAATCGTCGTTCTCCTTTTTCCCTTTCATCAGCCTCTACAACTTCGGCTTTAATATTAACAGATTGATAGATCATATTCGTTATGATCTCTTCGTCATTCTGTAATGCCTGAACAGCATTTTCTCTGCAAAAATTAAACAATGTAGCTTTTTTTATTGCTCCGGCTTTTATGATCTCTGCAAATCCCGAACGAAATTGCTCTTCATCGAGTGTTGAGAACATGCTGTTATCACACAGAACAAATTCCGGTTGATTAAAAGTGCCAATCATATTTTTATATCCTTTGAAATTGACCCCGTTCTTTCCGCCAACACTGGCATCAACCTGGGAGAGGAGTGTTGTCGAAACAAAACCAAAAGGGATACCACGCATGTATACCGAAGCAGCAAAACCTCCTACGTCGCAGACTATTCCTCCACCTATTGACAAAAGAAAACTTGTACGATCTGCTTCAAGTTCCACCATTTTACCCATGATCATTTCAATGGTACCAAGGGTCTTGTTTTTTTCACCAATCCCCATTTCTATTAGAGGGAAACCTTTGGGAAGGTCATTTGAATAATATTTCAGAATATTTGAATCGGTGAGAATGATTGCATTTCTTCCTGCAATATAACCGGACAGGTTGGAAAGTTTTTCACCTATCAGGATCTTTGAAAGATTAGACTCTGTTTTTATGTTCAGGATTTTCATGAATAGTGGATGGATTAAATCAGGATCTGAATTTAGTAAAATCTATTCATTCATAACTTTTGTCTGATGATTAATAGATTCCTGGTGAATAGCACGGAATAATTTAATAATAAATTCTTCACTCAGTCCTTTTTTCTCACCATTGGATATACGCTGGTGTAACAATTCATCCCATCGTGTTGATTGTAAGATGGTAATGTTATTTTTCTTTTTGTATGTACCTATTTTTTCGGATATTATCATCCGGTTGCCGAGGATTTCCATGAGTCTGTCGTCATACTTATCTATCTGGCTTCTTAATTCATCTAATGTATTCATAATTACAGCGTTGTCAACATTGGCTTTTCTGAGCACCAAATTCGAAAGCAATTGTTTCAGATCTTTCGGGGTGATTTGCTGGCCAGCATCACTGAGAGCCTTATCCGGATTGCAGTGAGCTTCAACAATTAATCCGTCGAAATTCAGGTCCATTGCTTTTTGTGATACTTCGAACAACAAATCCCTGTTGCCGCAAATATGACTGGGATCGGTAAGTATCGTAAGATCAGGAATTCTTCTTTTGAGTTCAATGGGAATTTGCCAGTGAGGGTCATTTCTGTATAATGATTTTCCGTAAGTGGAAAATCCGCGATGTATTGCTGCCAGTTTTTTTATTCCCGCCTGGTTAATTCTTTCAAGTGCTCCGATCCAGAGTTCTACATCCGGATTTACAGGATTCTTTATCATAACCGGTATTTCAACTCCGTTCAGAGCATCTGCAATTTCCTGTACGGCAAAAGGATTGGCAGTAGTGCGTGCACCCAGCCAAAAAATATCAATGCCGTATTTAAGAGCTTCAAATACATGTGACGCATTGGCAACTTCGGTGGCAGTGTACATGCTCAATTCTTCCTTTACATGTTTTAACCACGGCAATCCTTTTTTTCCAACTCCTTCAAAAGTATTGGGTCTTGTACGTGGTTTCCATATTCCGGCTCTGAAAATCCGGATCCCGTTTTCTTTAAGGTGTCTGGCCGTTTCCATAACCTGGGCTTCTGTTTCAGCACTGCATGGACCGGCCAAAACCATAGGACGTTTACCCGGTACTCCATCGAAAACAAAAGCCTCCAATTCAAGAGTAATACTCATAGCTTTTCATTTAATATTAATCAACATATACTTCTCCTTTATAATATTCTCCAAGAATACAAACATTGGAAGTAAAAGGTTCAACTGCTTTTGCCGATTGTATATACATATCATAATCATCAAACTCAACATCAATATAAAACTGATATTCCCAGTCACGCCCTATAATTGGCATGGATTGAATTTTTGAAAGGTTGATATCATAATATGAGAAGATGGACAGTATTTTCGAAAGACTTCCTATTTTATGAGCCAGTGCAAAACTTATCGATGATTTATTTACATTTTTATCATGAAAGCCACTGCCATTTTTGTCTTCGAGTATCAGAAACCGGGTATAGTTGCTTTTATTTGTTTCAATTCCTTCTGCCAGAACATCGAGCCTATATTTTTCCGCAGCAAGTTTGCTGCTGATTGCAGCAATACCAGCCAGGTTCTCTTCAGCGATTTTTTTTGCACTCAGTGCTGTATCAAGACTGTCAATAAGCTTTATATGGGGGTAATCTTCAAAAAATTGCTGGCATTGAAGAAGTGCCATTGGATGCGAAAATACTTCTTTGATATCGGATAACTTCTGACCTTTCAGTGCAACGAGGTTTTGTCTGATACGCAGGTATATTTCACCAATTATTTTCATATTCGAATCGAGCAGAAGAGAATAATTAGGCAAAATGCTTCCGGCCAGTGAATTTTCAATGGCTGTTATGCCATAATCAACTTTCCCGTCTTTAAGGGCTGTAAAAAGGTCTTTGAAAGTATTTCGGGGCACAATTTCTATGTCTGTGTCCTGAAAGTATTTATTTGCAGCGATCTCATGAAAAGCACCATAACCACCTTGTATGGCAATTCGCTTAGGGGATGTTTTATCTTTTTTCATGTATCTGTAATGAAAGTATTTCATTAAAAAAAAAGTCCCGGATTTTCCGGGACTATCATATATATTATTTTCCATACAAATAGCCCCTTAACTTACTTTGTTAAAGTAAAAGAAAAAGAAGAAGCTATATGCATTATTTGTTCTCATTGATCGTTATTCATCCGATACAAATATAATAATTCTTTTCATAAGGTTGCATTATATTACCATGAAAACTATTTTTAATCAGAAAATTAAATGTTTAACAGATTTGTAATAGCAGGAGCTGAGTATTCAGATGACCAAAAAAGAGAGATACGAGAATATCATCAGATATTTTCAGAAACACAGGCCAATTGCAGAAACTGAGCTGATCCACAGCAATCCATACGAACTCATTGTATCTGTTATACTTTCTGCTCAGTGTACAGATAAAAGAGTGAATACGATTACACCGGCTCTGTTCAAAGCTTTCCCGAACGTATTTGAAATGGCTTCTGCTTCTGCTGAAGAGATATTTACCTATATTAAAAGTTGTTCATACCCGAATAATAAAGCCAAACATCTGGTCGGAATGGCCAGGATGATGGTTAAGGAGTTTAAAGGGGAAGTTCCTTCCGATGTGAAATTGCTACGGAAACTTCCGGGCGTTGGGCGCAAAACTGCCAATGTAATTGCTTCAGTAATATTCAATTTGCCTCATATTGCAGTTGATACACATGTGTTTCGGGTTGCTCAGCGTATTGGTCTGACTACCAATGCAAAAACTCCTTTGCAAACCGAACTGCAGCTGATAAGATATATAAAAGAAGATCTTCGCCCTTTGGCGCATCACTGGTTGATATTGCATGGCAGGTATGTATGCAAAGCCCGCAGACCTTTGTGTTCCGAATGCGGGGTTAGCAGGTTTTGCAAATATTATCATTTGACCGGAAACCGATAGTTGTTGATTTCTCTTGTTGTAATTCCAGGAATATATGCAATTGGTATGCTAATTTTACGTTCATATAGGAAGTTGAACAGTATTAAAAATGGTATATTGAACGGAATGTCGGGCTCGATGGCGAATATGTTGTTTTACTTTCAGATAATCTTGTTGATTTTTCATTTTCTGTTTTAACGAGTTGTAAGCCTGTGAATAGTCAATTTTGTAAATCAAAAAAAAATATTAATTTTACTACGAACATAAGGTTTTCACGGAAAAACGAAACCATAAAATTTCGACCGATGCCAAAAAAATACTTTATCAACACCCTGATTATTTTTTCGCTTTTTCTTGTTTCGCTTATACTGGTCAGTTGCAATATAGGCAAAAAGAAATCCAAAGAGAATGTAAATATTGAAGACTTTGTTACTGAGGATGATATTTTTGATGATATCGATAAAGCAAAGAAGATTTTTTACTCATTACCTTCTCCACTCGAAACAGCAATGTTAATTAAATCCGCAGGAGCTGAATACAACGAGGAGCTTCTCAATTCGCTGGATAACGTGACAAACTATTCAACAAGCAGATCGTTGGCATTAAATCTGGGCATTTATACTACTGACTTAAGCTTTGCCAGTTTGTTTGATCAGACTCAGACATCCATCAATTATATGACTGCAGCTAGGAAGATAGCTGAAGGGCTGGATATTAACGATGCTATTGATAATGAAACAATGACAAGGCTGGAAGAAAATCTTCAGAACAGAGATATCGTAATGGATATTATTTCCGAAACTTTTCTTAATTCATCCTCCTTTTTAAAAGAACAACAGAGGCAGGATGTTGCTGCTATAGTACTGGTCGGAGGTTGGATTGAAGGACTTTATATTGCCACCCAGTTGATCGATGATAATACGATTAAGAATAATAAACTGGCTGATAGAGTATTGGAACAAAAGCTATCGTTTAACATTGTCGAAAGAATGCTTGATGACAATAGGGAAAATGATAACGGTGAGCAAAATGAAGATATAATCAATTTGATTTCAGAGTTGCAGGAACTTAAAAATGCCTTTGATAAAGTAAAAGTGCAAACAACTCAAACTGAAACGGTTGAAAATACAGAAACAAATGTTACAACTCTTAAATCTCAGACTACTGTTAGTGTTTCACAGGAGGATTTTAAAGCATTGCAGTTAGCAGTTAATAATCTTAGAACAAGCTTCATTCAATAAATAACAGATATCATGAGAAGAACTTACTATCTGATAACCCTGGTTTTTGCGTTGGTATTCTTGAATAATATTGTTTCAGCACAATGTAAAGGCTTTGCGAAAAAAATATGTAAACTGGAACTTATTCCTTATATACATGATGGCAATTATCATGCGGCTATTCTAACAGAAGGAGAGGAGGCTGAGCTCTATAAGACCTTCTATTCAGGACAGGATTATCGCCTGGCTATTTGTGGGTCAGATGCTCTGCCCGACATTGAGTTTAAGGTTATTGATGCATACAAAAATGTGCTTTATGATAATACGGAACATAATAAATCGCGTGTATGGGATTTTAATCTGGATGCCAGCCAACAACTAAAAATTACTGTTAAAGTTCCAAATAGTAATACAGAATCGGAATATCCTGCAAGTGGATGCGTGGCCATTATGTTTGGCTTTTTGGATGAAGAATAATTATTACTTTTCACGATAGTTAAAAGGCCTGTGTATGAAATACTCAGGTTTTTTTTTAACAAAATTTTATGCTTTTCGTAAAGAAAATATGGAATCAAATCTGAAAGTAATGAAAAAATTGGTTTTTGTTATATGTATCTCATTCTCTTTATTTTTTTCGTCTTGCGAGTTATTCAACTTTGATGAAAATGGATTAACTACTGAGGATATTATCAATGGATTAAAGAAAGCACTGGAAATAGGAACTGATTCAGCATCCACTGCATTATCTGTGCTGAACGGATACTATCACGGGCACGAAGCATTTGTAAAAATTCCGTTGCCTGAAGAAGCTGCTGATGTCAGAACCAAAATCAATAGCAATCAGACATTATCAGAGATCAGTGATCTGACAGGGCTTGAAGATGCATTTGAGAACGTTGTTTTAGCTATTAACAGAGCAGCTGAAGATGCAGCCAAAGAAGCAGCACCAATCTTTAAAAAGGAGATTACTGACTTAAGCATCGATCAGGGATGGGATATCTTAAACGGTATTGTTCCCGGCTCGGGACAGGATGAATCAGTTTTTGACTCAACGGCTGCAACAGAATTTCTGCGTTTGCAAACATATAATGATCTGACAGATGTTTATGCTCCAAAAATAAATGCATCACTCAGCAAAGATCTTGTTGGTAATATTTCTGCTTATGATGCATGGAATGACCTGACTTCTTTATACAATTCTTTCATAAACAGAGCTGATGTTATAACCGCGATTGATCTGGCAAATCTCTTTGGAGCGAATGTAGACCTTCCCGGTACGATTGAAACAGATATAGGGGTTTTTTCGACCGAGAAAGCACTTGATGGATTGTTCTACATGGTTGGGAAAGAAGAAAAGAATATTCGTAAAGATCCTTTTCAATGGGGTATTAACATCATTGAGGATGTTTTTGGGTCGGTATTATAAGTTCAACTCATTTTTTAGAAGATCCTTAAATTTGGTTCTAAGGAATTTTCCTGTATAGGAATCTTTGGATTGTATAAGATCTTCCGGGGTGCCTTCAAAGACAATATAGCCTCCCCTGTCGCCTCCTTCAGGACCAAGATCTATAACCCAATCAGCGCATTTAATGATTTCCTGATTGTGTTCAATAATAACAATAGAATGACCTTTTTCAATCAATGCCTGAAACGAATCAAGCAGTTTTTTTATGTCATGAAAATGAAGACCGGTAGTAGGTTCGTCAAAAATAAATAAAGTGGATTCGTTTTTATCCAGGGCAAGGAATGAAGCAAGCTTAACACGCTGACTTTCTCCTCCGCTCAATGTGCTTGAAGATTGCCCTAGCTTAATGTAACCCAATCCGACCGCTGCAAGAGGAGTCAATTTTTCAACGATCCTTCTTTCTGTACCTTTTGTATTGGCTGAAAAAAATTCCAGGGCTTCATTTACAGTCATTTCCAGTATGTCATAAATATTTTTCTCTTTGTATCTGACTTCAAGCACATCTTCTTTAAACCTTCGTCCCTTACAATGATCGCATGTAAGAATAACATCAGCCATAAACTGCATTTCAACTTTTATTATACCTTCTCCCTGACATTCATCGCATCTTCCCCCGTCAACATTAAATGAAAAATGAGCAGGTTTATAATTGTTGCTTATTGCATATGGCTGTTCGGAATAGAGTTTTCTTATTTCATCATATGCTTTCATATAGGTTACAGGATTTGAACGTGATGATTTTCCGATAGGATTCTGATCAACAAACTGGATTGAACTGATCGTATGGATATCTCCTTCCAAACGTGTGAATTTTCCACTTTTTTCACCATAACCCTCAATGATCTTGCTTAATCCCGGATATAAAATATTCGTGATAAGAGAGGATTTGCCGGAACCGCTTACTCCGGTAATTACGGTCAGAAGGTTGAGGGGTATCCTTACATCAATATTTTTCAGATTGTTTTCTCTGGCCCCGATAATTTTAATGGCATTTTTCCATGTTCTTCTGGGAAAAGGGATAGCAATTTTTTCTTTATTTGTCAGATATTTAGCTGTAAGACCATCATTATTTTTCAAAAGATCTTGATAAGATCCCGAGTATACCAGTTCACCTCCCAATCTACCAGCTCCCGGACCTATGTCTATGACCTCATCACTTGCACGGATAATTTCTTCTTCATGTTCTACAACAAGAATGGTATTGCCTATCCCTTTGAGATTGTTCAAAACACGGATCAATCTGTGAGTGTCTCTGGGATGCAATCCAATACTTGGTTCATCAAGAATATAAATTGAGCCAACCAGGGTACTTCCTAACATTGTTGCAAGATTGATCCTTTGGGATTCACCTCCGGAAAGCGTTGAAGAAAGACGATTCAGGGTCAGGTATCCTAAACCAACATCGCAAAGATAACTAAGCCTGTTTTGGATCTCTTTCAGTAATCTGTCTGCAATATCTTTCTCATGCTTTGATAATTTGATATTCTTGAACAGTTTGCCAAGTTCTTCAACCGGCAAATCAACGAGTTGTTGAATTGAGTATCCGGCTACTTTCACATACCCGGCTTCTTTTTTTAATCTTGTTCCTTTGCATTCGTGGCAGGTTGTTTTTCCCCTGTATCTGGCCAACATGACACGATATTGAATTTTGTATTTTTTGCTTTCCAGGTAATTGAAAAATTTGTTCAATCCTCCGAAATATCTATTGCCAGACCATAATAACGCATATTGTTCATCGGTTAACTGATGGATTGGCTTGTGTACCGGAAAATTAAAATAAGATGCATTGAATAATAATTTGTCCTTCCACTTTTTCATTTTTTCACCTCTCCAGCAAGCAATTGCATCTTCATATACCGAAAGATTTCTGTCAGGAATAACAAGATCTTCATCGATACCAATTACTTTTCCGTATCCCTCACAAACAGGGCATGCACCTATAGGATTATTAAAACTAAACATGTGCACCGAAGGTTCTTCGTATAAAATTCCGTCAACTTCGTATGTATTGGAAAACTCTTTTATGG
The DNA here is from genome assembly GCA_016935615.1 of Bacteroidales bacterium. GTDB lineage: Bacteria > Bacteroidota > Bacteroidia > Bacteroidales > UBA10428 > UBA10428. The sequence continues at coordinate 1,637 of JAFGQO010000158.1, read as the reverse complement.
TTGACTCGTTATCTTCCAGGGTTTGAACAATACATATTTTATCTCCCAGTTTATAGGCTTGTTGAACAGAGTCAGCATACCTTGTAATAGAATCTTCATTATCGCTGATTGCGATCCGATCAATAACCAGATCGAATTCATTTGTCTTTTGTATGTCTGCTTCTGTCAGATCTGCCAGTTTTACTATACCATCATTGATCTTGACCCTGTTTATACCCATATGTTTAAGATCAGAGATCAATTGCTTGTAACTGATTTTATTGTAGCTCGCAAATGGCGCCAGAATAATTGCTTTACTGTTTTTTTTCAGGCGGACAATGTAATCGACAACATCAGTAACAGTATCTTTTTTTACAATGCAACCTGAGACAGGGGAGTGAGTTTGTCCGATTCTGGCAAACAGGAGTTTTAGATAATCATATATTTCGGTTGACGTACCTACTGTAGATCGGGGATTGCGGGTATTGACCTTTTGCATAATAGCTATCGCAGGAGGCAATCCAAGAATTGCATCTACTTCAGGTTTATTCATTCTTCCCAGGAATTGTCGTGCATATGAAGAAAGACTCTCGACATACCTTCTTTGACCTTCTGCGTATATGGTGTCAAAAGCCAGGGAAGATTTGCCAGATCCTGATACTCCGGTGATTACAATAAGTTTTTCTCTTGGCAATTTAAGGCTGATATTTTTCAGATTATGAACTCTTGCGCCTTTAATAATTATGAAACCCTTATTATTCTTGACTTCTGACATGAAAATTAAGAAAAAATATGTATTTTTTTTTTGCAAAGTTATTTGAATTAAGAAAAAAAAATACTTACTTGCATTAATTATTGTATCACCATTAAACGGAGGAATGCCTATAGAATAATTCTACTTTCTTTTATCTGTATAACAAATAAAAAGGAGGTAGTTGTGAAAACTCTCAGTGGCCTCAGTGATTACGAACTTGTTCAGAGATACGTTAATTGTAACGATAAAACAAGTATAGAGGCATTAATTAATAGGCATAGAAAAAAAATCTATACATATATACTTCTGGTAGTAAAAGATCAACATCTTGCTGAAGATGTATTTCAGGAAACTTTTATTAAAGTGATCAAATCATTAAAAGAGGGAAGGTATAAAGATAACGGAAGATTTATATCCTGGGTTATCCGTATTGCCCATAATTTAATGATTGATCATTTCAGGAAAGAGAAGCAATTGAATACAATTTCAAATGACAGTTATGAAAATGATCTGTTCAATTCAAAAAGGTTTGCTGATAAAACAATTGAAGAGGAAATTGTTCTTGACCAGATATCAAAGGATGTACGGCGACTCGTTCATGAATTACCTGATGATCAGAGAGAAGTAGTAATATTAAGACATTACTGTGGAATGAGTTTTAAGGAGATTGCCGAACAAACTGACGTGAGTATCAATACAGCTTTGGGTAGAATGAGATATGCCCTGATCAATCTGCGAAGACTGATTAAAGAAAAAAATCTTTCGTTATCAATTAAGTAGGGCGATAGAAAGTTACTGGTAAAAATTATTTCAATTAAAGAAATATTTTGTACAATTAATCGTTTTGTACTAAAATAATTTAATGAAATAATATGTTGCCTATGACAAAAACCTCTACTATTCA
>JAFGQO010000157.1 GCA_016935615.1 Bacteroidales bacterium | reverse complement strand
TAATAGTTATCGGGGCATAGCGCAGCCAGGCTAGCGCGCTACGTTCGGGACGTAGAGGTCGGGAGTTCGAATCTCCCTGCCCCGACTAAAATGGAGAAAAGCCACTCGTCAGAGTGGTTTTTTTTCATTTTATATTGTGGTATCAGCAGGTGAGAGATTAGTTCGAACCGAGGAAGCGGGACGACGACGAGTTCATGACGGCCGGAGGGAGGAACCCCGAAAAGAGATCATGAGGAGAATGGCCATATACAGAATCAGGTTTCGATCAGGACTGCCATGTTTATCTTTTCCAGAAGTTCTTCAGGTTGAATAGGTTTGGCGATATAATCTGTAAATCCCAAATCAAGCAATTCTTTCTTATCCTTTTCCAGGGCATACGCGGTTTGCGCTATTACCGGCAGTTGCTTCCTGATTTTTCTTATCTCTTTAAAGGCAGTGATGCCATCCATTACAGGCATTTTAATATCCATAATGACGATATCGATTTCAGGATTTTTCTTACATATATTTGTTGCTTCAAGTCCGTTACGAGCATGGTAAATTTTAATATTCCGACCTGTAAGAATGGATTCAAGAAGCATATAATTGTAAAATTCATCTTCGGCTATCAGGATTGTAACACATAAATGATCGAGTAAAGTATTTGCTTTTTTCTTTGCATTTTTTGAAATTGTTGCTGCAAGATACGGTATGGTAAGATAAAAAGAGGAACCGTGATCTGGCTTTGATTCAACTTTTATTGAACCTTTAAGCATTTCAGCAAATGATCTGGATATTGAAAGTCCAAGACCTGTTCCTCCGTAACTGATGGGTATTGTATGTTCAACCTGACGAAAGCGTTCAAAAATCAGTTCGTGATACTCCCTGGCAATCCCGATCCCCGTATCTTTGACCAGAAAGTCAATGTTGTTATTGGATACAGTATACTTAAATTCAATAGTACCGTGCTGTGTGAATTTAATAGCATTGTTCAGTAAATTAGTAAGTATTTGCCTGAGTTTGATTCCGTCAGTTGTGATGATAAATTTTTTATCAGAAACCTGTTTTGAGTAAATCAGATCAATATTCTTTTCTTCAACAAGCGGCAAATAAATATTGTACAATTCATCAAACAGAGCATTAAGATCAACCGGATTAAATGCAATGGTTTCCTGTCCCGTCTGAATGCTGGCCATGGTCAGAACATCCGATACGATCGAGAGCAACTGATTGCTGCTGTTTTTAATAATAGAGGTATAGTGTTTTATTAATTCCTGTGATACGCTTTCTTTCTCGTTCAGCAAGGCTGAAAACCCGACAATAGCATTAAGGGGAGTTCTTATTTCATGAGACATATTTTGCAGAAAGGCTTCTTTTAACTGATCGGATCGCTCAGCTTTATCGCGGGCTTTAATTAACTCTTTCTCCATTTCTTTACGTAAGGTAATATCTTCTTTAACAGCAATATAATTTGTGATTTCGTTCTCATGGTTCTTAATTGGTGTTATTGATATCAATTCCCAGAAATGTGTACCGTCTTTTTTACGACTGAGCAATTCTCCTTTATATACTTCACCTTTCCTGATCGTATTTCCGATATCAATAATGGCTTCTTTATTCTCGTCTTCCGAACCGAGAAGGTAACCGGACTTACCTATAACATCTTTCAGTTCATAACCAGTAACTTCAGTAAATTTTTTATTGACATATTCTATCTTCGTTTCTTTATCCATCACAATGATCTGTGTAGAGGTTTTTTCAACTGCCATTAAAAGCCGGTTGATCCTTTCTTTAGCATCCCTGGCAATCTCTTTTTCTTCTTTTAATTTGAGTACACTTCTTACGGCAAGCGGTAAACGAAATAACCTGTCTTTAACTACATATTCCCATGCTCCGGCTTTGATAGCATCAGCAGCTATTTCTTCTCTCATTGTTCCTGTGACAAAAATAAGAGGTATCAGAGTATTCACTTTTTTAAGATCGTTTAATGCTTTTATTCCATTGTAACCCGGAATATTATAATCGCACAGTACAATATCCGGAGCGGATCCTTTTAATGCTTTCAGGTATGTTTCTTTTTTGTCAACAATATGAAAAATACAATTGTATTCTTCCAGAACAAGCAATTGTTCCTTATTCAATTCGGCATCAAAAGGATCATCTTCAAGCATTAAAATATGTAAATCGCTTTTCTTCATACTATTGAGGTGAAATATTCAATATTCCCCAGAAATAACCTATTCCTTTCACTGCTTTTACAAAATCGTTAAAATCAATAGGTTTTACAACAAAACCATTTGCTCCGACTTCATATCCTTTTATCACATCGGTTTCTGTTCTGGAAGAAGTCAGTATTACAACAGGCAGATTTTTATATTCTTTTGATTTGCGGATTTCTTTCAGAACATCAATGCCATCCTTTTTTGGCATTTTCAGATCCAACAATAAAAATGCAGGGAAATTTATTTTACGCATAGCATACTTGCCGCGATAGAACAGGTAATCCAGTACTTCCTCACCATCGCGTACGACATCGACAGGATTGGCAAGGTTGCATTCTTTAAATGCTGTCAGGGTAAGTTCAATATCATTTGCATTGTCTTCGGCATACAGTATTCTTTTTAATGTCTCCATAGGTTTATTTTTTAGGTAGGGTGATGTAGAATGTTGCTCCTTTGTTTATTTCCGATTCGGCTTCAATTGTACCACGATGTTTTGTAATTATCTGTTTTGCGTTTGCCAGGCCTATACCGATTCCTTCGAACTCAGAGGTATTATGTAAACGCTGGAATATGCCGAATAACTTGTTACTGTTAGACATATCAAAACCGGCACCATTATCTTTAACGAATATAGTAACATGTTCTTTGGATGAAGGTTTTACACCGATAATGATTTGTGCTGCCTGTTTTTTTGATGTGTATTTTATCGAATTGGAAATAATATTCTCAAAAGCGATCTTCAATAAGAACATGTCTCCCGGTATTGTTGGCAATTTATGGATTTCCCACTTTATATTTCGTTCTGCAAAATCGGGTTTCGACTGTTCTATGATTTCTTTAATTAGCAGAGCTATATCAACCGGGACGATTTTTAGTTCTTTGCGTCCCAAACGTGAAAATTTAAGCAATTCGTCAATCATTAATGACATCCGTTTTGAAGCGGCAATAATTTTTTCATAATAACCGGTTATGGTTGCTCCTGGTGATTCGATACTGGAAAATAGCAGTTTTATAAAGCCGTCGATATGACGCAAAGGAGCTCTTAAATCGTGCGAAACACTGTATGCTAATAATTCAAGTTCTTTATTAACGGCATAGAGTTCTCTGGTCCTTTCTTTCACTTTTTTCTCAAGATCGGCATTTAGTTTTTTTATTACTTCTTCTGCTTTTTTACTTTCAGTAATATCCTGCAACATCCAGATTGAACCTTCATTTATGTTCTTAGGATTTATAGCTTTCCCTGTCAGATGAATATAAAGTATATCTCCGTTTTTTTTTCTGGTTTCTAATACTTCAGAATAAATTTCACTTCTTTTAATGGCAGGGTATGCTTTAGCACCAACTCTGTTATAATCATCCAGATCCTTATATAGTATGGATGTATCATGGTCAATAACTTCATCCGGTTCCAATTCGAACATATTGCATAAAGCTCTGTTTGTCCATTGTATTTTGCGATCTATTACATATGCAATGCCGGCAGTCATGGTATCAAGAATTGTCTGGCGCAGAACAAGCAATTCCTTAACTTTTTCCTGTGTCTCTTTGATTTTGCTAACATCACGCCCAACAGCCTGTAATTCAGTTACTTCATTATTTTCGTTGGTAATACACTGAACGGACCATTGTATCCAGCATTTTTCACCGTCATGCCTGAGATTGACATATTCTCCTACGACCGAACCTTTATTTTCAGCGAGTGTTCTGGTTTCTTCTTTAACAAGGTCACGAAATTCAGGTGCTATTAAAAACAGGTAACTGTTCCCGATCAGATCTTCACGCTTTTGGCCGTAGAATTTGCAGTAGGCATCATTCACAAAAGTAAGGGTTGTGTCAGGCAAATAGCGGCTGACAAGGTCAACCTGTTCTTCAATTAACGCGCGGTAGCGGGTTTCGCTTTCTCTCAGTTTAAGTTCAGTCATCTTTCGGTCAGTAATATCCTTTACTGCACCATAGTAGCTTGTCACACGTCCTGTTGATATATCCCTGACAGGTTTACCTAAAATATTTATCCAGCGGATTTCATCTCTGACGATTGCACGGCAGTCAATGGAATAGTTTTCGCCTTTATGAATCACCCTATTATTAAAATCTGTTATTTTTTGCAGATCATCTGGATGGATCAGTTTGTTTCGATCAGTCAGTATTCTGATTTTTTCAGGTTTTATTCCCGTAAGCGTCTCAAAATTATCTGAGACATAAGTTATGGTTTTTTCCCCTTTATTGTTTATATCCATCCAATAAATAAAGTCGGTGGTCAACGAAGTAATTGACCTGTTTCTCTCCTCACTTTCCTGCAGCCTTTTTTCAATGGTTACCTTTTCGGTAATATCGCGGGCTGAAGCAAAAATCTTGTTATCAGCCGGGAATGAGCGCCATTCGATCCAATGGTATTTGCCGTTCTTATGCCTGTAACGGTTAATGAAATTATCTACCTGTTGATTGTTGATCAATTGTTTTGTTGCCTTATTGGTTGCCTCGATATCTTCCGGATGAACAAAATCGATATATGGTTTTCCTTCCAGTTCCTTTAACGAATACCCTAGTGTCTTTTCCCATTCGGGATTGAGTTTCACGAACAAACCATTTTTATCGGCAACGCATAACAAGTCAATACTATTTGCAAAGAACAGATCAACTACATTTTCATTATGCTTTTCCTTCATAGGTATATGATCTTACATTATTCTTTCCCTGATACAGACCTATTGAAATGCAAAATTACTGTACGTGGTATATTGATAATCCTGAGATGTGGAAGTTATAAACTGTTGATTTTACTCTTTTAATGAAAAAACCAATCTGTTTAGCAGCAAAATTATTTCTCCTTAATTTATTAATTTATCCTTATATAATCAAATTTCCGGATGGAAATATTTCAGGATTCTTGGCATTGAATATGTAAAAACAATCGACAGTTTTTGCATGTTAAAAAGGCAGTTATCATGATTACACGGATGAGATATCTATTTATCCGATAAATTATTAGCGATTATTCTCCGTAACAAGTCCTTGTCTTTTGCAGCTTCGGCAAGTTGTTCCTTTAATATGTCTATTGTCTCATGAAGTTCTTCCACCAATGATTTGTAATCTGATGCAGGGTCCCTGATAACCAAAAGACTGTCTTCTTTTTTCTGATCATAAGTGCTAATCAGCATCCCTCCCCTGCCGGTAATCAGCCAGGAAGGATTAAGTTCGGGATAGGCCCGAAGAATTTTTTCAATATTGTCTGAGTGTAATCCGCTTCTTTTTTTGCGTGCTGAACCGATCAATCCAACCGAAAGGCCTGCTTTTACGGTCATCTGATTATTGTTAATGCCCTGTGAATCCATGAATTGCTCAAGTCTGTCGATAATATTTGGCATAATGTTGAAAATATTCTACAATAAATGATAAAAAATAGAAAAAAATCTATAGTATAGCATTATACATACCAAAAACAAAAGTAGGAAAAAAATAAAATGAATACCAAAGAGCTTATTATTCGTCTCATAAAGGAGGAACTACGTAATAAAAGGCTAATGCACTCGTTGGAGGAGTTGGGATTCGACTGTACTTTTTTTACCCTGAAAATAAGTCGTGTGATTCTGGAGCTAGCAGGTTTCAGCGAAATAACAGATGAAATACTAGACTGGTATTTTCAACAGGTTGAAAAAGCACTGGTAGAAATTACTTTTTGGAACCTTAATGAAATGTTGGATAAATGGTCATTGACTATTTATGTTGAGTTACTGGAAAAAAGATTGAAAGGAAAGTCGTCGTCACAAAACGAAGTTATTGCCAACGTATCTATCGGCCAAACTCTGTCTTAGCGCTTATGAAGAAATGTAACCGGACGCTCGATATAAGTAGGGTTCTGCTTTCAAAAGACAGCATAACAGGCAGGCTGTGTTTATTATTTTAACAATTGAATAAGTTCCACACCGAGTGCATCGCTTATTCTTTTTAGCATAAGAATAGTACTGTTCACACGCCCTTTTTCGATACGACGAAGAGAAGAATCTTCCATATCAAGCCGGGATGCCAGATCGATCTGCTTCATATCCCTGGACTGCCTTATCTTCACGATGTTCTTACCTATATTTTTTAAATATTCTTCGTCGTTCATGAATTTTCTTATGCTGTAATACTGCACCAAATTGTAATTATTCTGATAATAAATACCGAACATATATGATCGGATAAGATTTTTTTCTAGATTTGAACAATTCATATAAAAAGAAGTTCAGTCATGAAAAAGGGATCAAACCGGCGTATACTGTTAATTATTGATGATGACAAAAGCACACGTATGCTTATAAAAGATATTCTGGAAGATACCGGTATACTCATCATGGAATCAGTATGCGGAGAGAAGGCCTATGAACTTATTAAAAACTACAGAGAAAAAATTGGACTCGTACTGCTCGATATATGGTTACCGGATTGTGATGGCTGGTCCTTAATAGGATCGATCAGACAGCTTGACCAGAAAATACCGGTTATCGCCATATCAGCCATACTTCCTTCAGAACTGGCTGAAAAATACCAATTGGCTGGTTTTACCGGTTATATATCAAAACCTTTTAAAGTGGATGAACTTCAGGAAGTTATAATTTCATATTTTTCCGGTATGGACAACAGATAAGTCTGTTTCTCCCAGTGAGTTAAATTTTTATTATGTCGCAAAGGAAAGAACTTGTATATCTCAGGTTCATATCTTGTTTAAAAGAATTTGAGTACAACCGGTCGGTTACCTTCTCTTGTTCTTAATTTTAAAAAATTTCATTTCTAATGAGGTTTATTGCTGATCTTCATCTTCATTCCTGTCATTCGAGGGCAACAAGCAAAGAGCTTAATCTCGAATCGCTTTACCAGTGGGCCAGGATAAAAGGCATTCATGTTGTTGGTACGGGCGATTTTACTCACCCTTTATGGATACAGGAACTGGAAGAAAAACTGGAATCTGAAGGGAATGGACTGTTTCGCTTAAAGAATCCTCCAAAGGAACAGGGATTGCCGAACATGAAAACAACGGAATCAGATGTGCGTTTTTGCCTGAGCACTGAAATTTCATCCATTTATAAATATAATGAGAAAGTAAGGAAGAACCATAATATTGTAATGGTGCCGGATATTGAGACAGCAAAAAAGATAAACACCCGCCTGAGTGCAATAGGTAACCTGGCTTCCGATGGCAGGCCGATTCTGGGATTGCCGTCAAGAGATCTGCTCGAGATTGTGCTTGAAACATCAACTGACGCTCATCTTATTCCTGCCCATGTATGGACCCCCTGGTTCTCCACACTGGGATCCAAGGCCGGCTATGACAGTATCGAAGAGTGTTTTCGCGATCTGACCGGACACATTTTTGCACTGGAAACCGGCTTGTCTTCCGATCCTGCCATGAACTGGAAGCTATCGGCATTGGACCGTTATGCTCTGGTATCGAACTCCGATGCTCATTCGCCTCAGAAGCTAGGCAGGGAAGCCAACATCTTCGATACGGAGTTGTCGTATTATGCAATGATTGAAGCCCTGAAAACAAAAAAGGGTTTTTTGGGAACCTACGAGTTTTTTCCTGAAGAAGGCAAATACCACATGGATGGTCATAGGAAATGCAATGTGGTACTGGAACCCCGGGAAAGCCTTAAACTGAATAACATCTGTCCCCGATGCGGGAAACCCTTAACCGTGGGTGTGTTACACAGGGTAGAAAAGCTGGCCGACAGGGAAGATCCGCAAAAACCGGAAGCTTCCCCGCAATTTGAATACATCATCCCCCTGCCTGAGATCATTGCTGAATTTATGGGAACAGCTCCTAATGCGAAAATAGTACAGCAGGCCTTTACGCAGATCATATCGACTTTTGGCAACGAATTCGATCTTTTGCATACCATTCCTGTTGAAGAGATCAGATCTAAATCAGGCGAACTGCTGGCCGAAGCTATACGTCGTTTGCGCAGTCATGAAGTAAATCCGCAGGGAGGATACGATGGTGAGTACGGGGTGATCAAAATTTTCAATCCCGGAGAAATAGATCAACTGATCGGCCAGACCGATATTTTCGGTGGCGGGATGATAGAAAAAATGGCACGAAGAAATACTGGAAACCGGTCGATGCAACATATCTCTCAGATTGGCGAAAAGGAGGATTCGTTACTGGTACCCAATGAAGAACAATACCGGGCCATTCAATATGAAGGAAATGTGCTGGTAGTGGCAGGGCCGGGAACGGGAAAGACCAATACACTTATTCAGTGGATCATCCATCAGATAGAAAATAAAGAGGTTGCTCCCGGTGAAATCATAGCTATAACATTCACAAATAAAGCAGCAGATGAGTTAAGAGAGCGTCTGCAGAAGCAGATCGGGTCAAAAGCAAATGATATACTGACAGGCACATTCCACGCTGTAGCCTACAGGTTTTTGAAAGAAGTCAGGCCTGAAACCAATACAATTTATGACAGGAACAACAGGATGAACCTTTTTAAGATACTTTTCCCTGCACTGGATAAAACAACGATCAGTAAACTTTCCCGGGCTTATGAAGCATATTACGAAGAAAACCGTATATCGGAATTCAAAGAATTTCAGGATTATTTCAGGACATACAATAAACAACTCGCGGTAGATCATGCGGTTGACCTTTCAGGCATTATCTGGCAGGCAAATGAATTGTTAAAATCGTCACCCGTAAGCATAACAAACAATTACAAATGCCTTGCTGTTGATGAATTTCAGGATATAAACCCTGTTCAGTACGAGTTCGTAAAGCTCATTTCAGTTAACAAAGAGAACTGCACAGGTGACCAGGGCAGAAAGGTATTTGCTATTGGTGATCCCAATCAATCGGTCTATGGCTTCAGAGGTTCGGATATCAGATTGTTTTATAAGATAAAAGAAGATCTGCAGGCAAACGAGATCATATTACGGAAGAATTATCGTACGCCAGAAAATATAATGCAAGCCGCCAACCTGTTAATCTCTCAAAATCAACATAAGGCAAATGTGAACCTTGAAGCAGCAAAAAAATCAAATGCACCGATCAAATTTTTTGTTGCTGAAGATTCAAAACAGGAAGCAGATTATATTGCCGACCAGGCCTTAAATTATATAGGGGGGTTGGATTCCATGAGTACCGGTCAGGCCAGATCGGATTACAATTATGCATTTTCTGATATTGCTGTTTTATACCGTACGCACCGTGTTGCCGATGATATATCCAGGCAGTTAAAGCTGAAAGGCATTCCCATATTGCTAAGTGACGCCACTTCATTTTTTTCGGAACGCCCTTTTAATGTGATCGCATATTCGTTGCAATTGATGCAAAATAAAAAAAATGCAATTGCCCTTTCAGGATTGGCAGAAACCTTTTTGGAATTAGCAGATGAGGAGATACAGATACTTCTTAAGAAATACATTGAAAATAAGATTGATCTTGAAAAATTTTCACATCACGAAAAATGGAAAAAGTATATAGTTCTTTTTAATCAGCTTAATCCGGAGGTTGAGAAAAAGGGGACTCAGGAGATTATTCAACAGTTGCTGGATTTTTTTCTTCCCGTATCCGACTTGTCCGATCAGCAGCAGGTGAAAAGGGAAATGCTTCTGAAATTGGCGGCAGAGTTCAATGATAATACCAGTGATTTTTTACAGAAGTATATTCTATCGCCCTATACAGATATCGGCAGGTTAAACAGCGGAGGAGTTCGCTTAATGACTTTTCACGCAGCAAAAGGTCTTGAATTTCCGGTAGTTTTTATTGCCGGAGCCGAGGAAGGAATAACGCCTCTTGACAGGAAAAATACCGATATGGAAGAAGAGCGCAGGTTGTTTTATGTGGCTATGACACGGGCAAAAGATGAATTACAGATCGTTTATTCAAAGAAGAGAAAACTTTACGGTTCGGAGCAGGAAATGAGTCTTTCACGTTTTCTGCATGAATTTGATGCAAATTATTTGCAGCCGGTAAAATTTGAAACGGCAAAAAGAGCAAAACCGGCCGAAAAACAACTGAGGTTATTTTCATAAATGATGTATTTTTATTTTCTCCGTAATACACATTTTTAATATACCGATCATGTCCCAAAGCAAGGAAGAACCTATTAACAATAAATGGATAAAAACTGCAGCGGGAAAGCCGGGAACCGGAATTGCTGATCTCCGGATTCTCACTATTCCTATTAATTAAAAGCATTGGATGGCAGACAGCAGAAAGATATTATCAACAAACTGAATTTTCATTTATGAAATGAAACAAAAAGGCATCGAAGTTGATAAATAACACCACGATTTTATTTTAATTTAGCAAATGATCCCTCTCAGAGATACTGCAAAATCAGAAAGTTTCCCGATAATCAACTGGATGTTGATACTATTGAATGCTTTTGTATTTATTATTGAACTTCGTCTTGGGAGCGATAAAACAGGAGCATTTTTCTTAAAGTATGGTCTGGTACCTGCTCAAACAAATCTAACAGGAACCAATACATACGCATTTGTAACCAATATGTTTCTTCATGGAGGTTGGGGACATATTATCAGCAATATGTGGATGCTTTATATTTTTGGGGACAATGTGGAAGACAGAATGGGAAGTTTTCGTTACCTTATATTCTATCTTCTTTGCGGTATTATTGCAAGTCTGACACATTTTGCATTGTACCGGGATTCAATTATTCCTGCCATGGGTGCCTCGGGTGCAATTTCAGGTGTAATGGCGGCATATATGTTTCTATTTCCACGAAGTTTGATATTATCCTTTGTGCCTGTCTTTTTTCTTCCTTTGTTCCTGCCGGTCCCTGCTGTTATTTATATCGGTTTATGGTTTATAGGTCAGTTTCTGAGCGGAACGCTGCACCTGATGAGTAACAGTACTGCCTCAGGAATAGCTTTCTGGGCACATATCGGAGGGTTCCTGGGAGGTTTGATATTGTATAAGATGTTTGTAAAGAAAAAAAGAAGGAAATACAAGAGGCAGTTACTCAGTTGAAAAATATTTACACAGATTCTTTCCGTGACACAAATGATGATCGTAAATTAATCTTATCAGATTATGAATTTGATTCATCAAGAAGCATCTCAGGTGTAACAGGCACAACACCAACTTTTTCACATACAAGACCACCTGCAAGATTTGCAAGACTTGCAGTATTAAAAGGATCCAAACCACTGGCAATACTTAAAGCATTTATTGCAATTACTGTATCTCCTGCCCCTGAAACATCTGCAACATCCCGTTCTTCAGCAGGTATTATTCTGCATTCTTTACCATTGCTGATAAACACACCCTTCTCAGATAAGGTGACCATTATATTTTTTATCCGGTTTTTTTGATGCAATTTTTGAACAGCATTAAAAATACCGTCAGAATTTGATTTGTCAAGAGACACATTCAAACCTTCTGTCAATTCCTTAAAATTGGGTTTAAAAAGTGTGACAAATTTGTAATTCAGAAAATTACGCTTTTTAGGATCTACCAATACAGGAATTTTTTTTTCATTTGCAATATGAATTGCACCTTCAATTATACCTAAAGTGATTACTCCTTTGTCATAATCCTGAAAAACCAATGCATCAATGGGTTTAGTGTTTAAGATTGTTATGATTTTTTCCAACAGCGCAGATTCGGTTTCTTTATCGAGGAATGAAGTCATTTCATGGTCTACTCTTAACAATTGCTGGTGATTGCCTATCACCCTGGTTTTTACTGTTGTTTGCCTTTTATCAGAGATGACAATCCCTTCATTTGTCATTCCTCTTTTTTTTAAAAGTCTGGTAAACAATATTCCCGAATCATCCTCTCCGATGACTGAACACATAATCGGATTCGCACCCAAAGATTTTACATTGATGGCTACATTTGCAGCACCACCCATTCTGCATTCTCTTTCTGTACAGGATACTACAGGCACTGGTGCTTCCGGGGAAATACGGTTAACATTACCCCAAAGATACTCATCGATCATTACATCGCCAATAATTAGTATTTTCTTTTTTGAAAATTCATTAAGAACGTTTTGCAGGTTTGATTTAACTGACATCGGATAAGTTTTGTACAGGCAAATATAATCTTTTCAAAGATTACGAATAACTTGCTTTGCAAATTGGCATTCCGGAAGATTAGAATAAGAAGTATTGAATGGTAAGGAATATTTATCGGTTCTTTTTCATTTTCCTGATTTTGTGCTTATTGGTTTTCAGGCTTTTTAAGGCTTTGGATAGTTTTTCTTTTAATCCTTTTACTTTCTTTTTGCTATTCTTGTTTTTCTTTGCTTTTTTAATTTTCTTTTCGATTCTCACGATTTTGTTTTCTGCGATTTTTATATTTTTCCTGATTTTTTTAGTTTTTTTGGGTTTATTCGTCATAGCTTTGAACTTCTTTTTACTTCCTGTTTTTTTTGTTTTTTTGGTACGATCCCGATCCGGCAGCTTCGGCGCAACTGCTTTTTGTTTATCAGGAGGTTTGTTTGCAAAAGGTTTCGGCTCAGGTTCCTGTGTTTTTTGAGGAACCGGACTCCCGATTTGCGTTGTTGATCGTTCATCCGGGATAGTCTTTTGCGTGGTTGACTTTTCGGGTGTGTTGGTTCGTTTGGTGGCAGAACTCCCGGTTTTCGATTTGGGTGCTGATTTCTTTGTTCTCACAGGAGTTTTTCCGGTGGCAGTATTTTTGGTCTGGCCAGCTTTTGTTGATCCCGTTCTTTGTTCAGGGGATCCAGATGAATCTGCCTGATTTTTTGAAGGATCAGCCGGTTTATTATGTATTGAATCAGCCATTTTTTAAAGGTTTTATTACTGTGTCTTTATAGATAAAGTTAAAATTAAATTTCCACATGCATACAACTTCTATCTTAAAAGATTCTTAAGTTTAAAACATTGTTTATAGCACATAGCAGAGATTAAGACCTGGCAGGTTTATTTTCTTTATCTAAGATCATGAACGCATCATTTCCTTTGCCGAAATCACCCTCTGCATAAAGGTCAGTAAACTCAGGTCTGTAAAACTTTTCAGGAATTAAACTGCTTTTCACAAAACCGGCTTTTTGATAGGATCTTATAGCCCGGATATTGTTTATTGCCGGACGAATTATAATTTTTTGATAGCCTTCCTTAAAAATCTTTTCAGCCAGAAGAGAAATAGCTTTTGTTCCATAGCCTTTCCCTGTGTATTTCAAATCATTTAGCCAGATATCAAATTCTGCGAATCCCTTCAGAAGATGATAACTTGTATAAGAGATATGTCCGATATCTTCCCTGTTATCGAGTGTAATAATAAAACTCCTTCCTTTTTCAGGAGCAGAACCATCAAAAAAATAGGATTCGTAATCTTCTTTAAATTCCGCAAATGAAGACAAATTTGTAGTTGGAATACCTGCTGAATCTCCTGAAAAATCTGAAAAGAATAACCAGCGGTAGACATTTTCATAATCTCTGATTTCAGCATATCTTATAGTAATACAACCTGTATTATCATCAGGTTAAAAAAGTTTATCTGTTTATAAAAAGAAATATACCTGCAATTGTTTAACAAAGAAATAGCAGTTTTTTTCCGGGAACGAATAAATTTGAACAAAAATACAATCAAATCAATATGAATAAGTTCAAAATTAATATTACCGGAACAATCGTACTATCTTTTTTACTGATCTGTTCCTGTTCGAAACCGGAAACAAGAATTCTTACTGATTTTTGTAACAACTGGAAATTTTCCACCGGTGATTTTAAGGAAGCTCATTTGAAAGAATTTCCTGATGTTTCTTGGCGTACAGTAACTTTACCTCACGATTGGAGTATTGAAGGCGAATTCAGTAATGATCATCCAGCAACTCCCGGAGGAGGAGCATTACCCGGCGGCGTAGGATGGTATCGTAAATATTTTAGTCTGTCTGAAGAGGAAAAAGACAAACTTGTGTTTATTGATTTTGATGGGGTGTATATGGATAGCAAGGTGTGGATAAACGGTTATTTTCTTGGAAGACGTCCCTATGGATACATTTCTTTTCGTTATGACCTGTCTCCATACCTTAATTATGGTGATTCTGTAAATGTTATTGCAGTCAGGGTAGATAATTCCATGCAGCCAAATTCACGGTGGTATTCCGGTTCGGGGATTTATCGTAATGTACGGCTTGTAACAACGAATAAGGTATACATTGATCATTGGGGGACTTATATTAGCACGCCTGAAGTATCAGAAAAATCAGCAACAATATCCGTACAAACAAAAATTCGAAATGCAACAGACACAGATCAGAATGTGACATTGAAAACTTTTATTATAAACAAATCAGGGAAAAAAGTTGTATCCGGCGTTACAGATACGATCATTGGCCCAAATTCAACTCTTCCTGTAGAGCAAAATATGCGTTTGTTTTATCCTGAATTGTGGTCGATTGAAAATTCTGTTTTATATACGGCAATTTCACAGGTCGAAGTAAAAAATAAAATAATTGATGAGTATCTGACAAATTTTGGCATACGATTTTTTGAATTTGATGTTGAAAGAGGATTTTTTCTCAATGGGGAACACATTAAGATCAAAGGAGTGTGCAATCATCATGATCTTGGATGTTTGGGAGCAGCGACCAATGTAAGAGCAATGGAAAGACAACTGGAGATCCTGAAAGAAATGGGTTGCAATGCGATTCGTACAGCTCATAATCCACCTGCCCCGGAACTTCTTGATTTGTGCGACAAAATTGGATTCATTGTTATGGATGAAGCTTTTGATATGTGGAAGTTAAAAAAGACAGAATACGATTATTCACGATTTTGGGATGAATGGCATAAAAGGGATTTGCTGGATTTTATGAAACGTGACAGGAATCATCCAAGCATTTTTATATGGAGTTTAGGGAATGAGATTATGGAGCAATGGGATACTTCAGGTATTCAAATGGTACAGGATCTGTATAAATTAGCCCGTACTGCAGATAGCACCAGACCGATAACAACAGCAAATAATCCTCCCGGTCCTTTTAATAATCTCACAAAACCTATGGTGATTGATCTGATAGGGTATAATTATCATCACAACGAATACAAAGATTTTTTACACAAATTCCCCGGTGAAAAATTTATCGGGGCCGAAACGGCTTCCGCTCTTGCAACACGAGGACATTATTCTATGCCTTCCGACACAATAAAGAGGTGGCCATACCGCTGGGATATTCCTTTCACTGATGGAGAACCTGATAATACGGTCTCTGCATATGATCATATCAGTGCACCATGGGGTTCAACTCAGGAAGAGGTATGGAGAATCATTAAAAAATATGATTTTCTCTCGGGGATGTACATCTGGACCGGGTTTGACTATTTGGGAGAGCCCACTCCATATGGATGGCCATCAAGAAGTTCCTATTTTGGGATCATTGATCTCGCAGGTTTTCCAAAAGACACCTATTATCTTTATAAAAGTGAATGGACCGATGAACCGGTGCTTCATGTATTTCCTCACTGGAACTGGAATGCAGGAGATACGATTGATGTTTGGGCATACTTCAATTGTGATGAAGTGGAATTGTTCCTGAACGACAAATCACAGGGAACCAAAAGAAAAGAAGGAGACAACCTGCATGTGGTCTGGAGGCTTCCTTTTAAACCGGGAACATTGAAGGCAATTGGCAGATCCAATGGCAAGACAGTACTTGAGCAAATCATAAAAACGGCAGGAGAACCTGCAAAATTTTTGCTTACAGTTGATAGAAAAAGCATCCGGGCTGATGGGAAGGATCTTTCATTTGTAACAGTGGATATACTTGATGCAGAAGGGAACCTGGTTCCCAGAGCCGATAATCTTGTTCATTTTGACATTGAAGGGAATGGGTTTATTGCAGGTGTTGATAATGGCAGTCAAACCAGCCATGAATCTTTCAAAACAAATTACAGGAAGGCATTTAACGGGAAATGCCTGGCAGTAATACAATCGTCAGGGAAACCCGGAAAGATCCTTCTGAAAGTCAAATCTGAAGGATTAGAAGATGCAGCTGTGACAATTCATACAAGATAAAGATTGTAATAAAACAATAAAAGGTCACCTGACAATACATAAGCTCAGCAGACTTTCTCTGTATTTATTTTCAGGACTATTTCCGGATACTTACATAGGTTCCTGAAGTTTTACTGTAAATACCGGATTCATAACCAGTCATTCTGTGAATATCTGATCTTGAAGCTCAATGTTTTTCTCACTACTTTCACCTCAAATATTTTTAGATTGAAATTTTGACTGCATCTCATCAGAATAAAACAGTATCAAAATACGAAGAATTATTCCGCACGTATTTTTCTTCACTGAGTTATTTTGCACAGAAATATATTCCCGATCTTGATACAAGTAAAGAGATTGTGCATAATGTGTTTATCAACATCTGGGAGAAAAGGGAGGAGTTTGATTTTGATAAACCGGCAAAGTCTTACCTGTTTACTTCGGTGTACAATCGTTGCATGAATTTCATCAGGGATAATAAAAAATTCAAATCAGACATGGATATCAGCGAGGTCCATAACTACTCTGATTTTTCTCAGCTCTCGGATGATATAGAAGCCGCAGAGCTGGAAAGCAAAATATGGCAGGTGATTAACTCATTGCCTGAAAAATGCAGAAAAATCTTTGAATTAAATCGTTTTGAGGGGAAAAAATACAATGAAATAGCAGATCATTTGAATATCTCAGTCAAAACGGTTGAGACACAAATATCAAAAGCATTAAAAACATTGCGTGACAATCTGAGAGATTATATGCATTTGTTTTTGTTCTTATTATTAAAAAACTTGTGGTAATGATATCAGGGTATCTTATAACTCATGTGTGTTAGTAACGGATAAATATGGAAAAGAATAGCAAACATATTGATTTTAGCTTGCTCGCAAAATACCTTGCAGAAGAAATTAATTCGGAAGAACAAAAACTTGTGAATGATTGGATTCATGCTTCAGGAGAAAATCACAAAGAATTCGAAGATCTGAAAAAGATATGGAATTCATTGGACAATACCGGGAAAGAAAAGAATATAAACATTGAAAATGAATGGAAGTACAACCGGCAACTGATACATGTGGCTGAACAAAACAGCAAAACAATTTTCCTGAAGGCTATTCTTCGTATTGCAGCAGCCGTTATACTTGGAGTAGGCATAACACTGGCAGGAATAAAGTATAAAACATATTTATATGTCACCACGAAAACAGCTGAAACCAAAGAAATTAAGCTTCCTGATGGTAGTATGGTAACTCTCAATGCAGGATCAAAACTGGCATACAATAAGAAAAGTTATGGCAAGGAAAGTCGTATTATGAAATTAAAGGGCGAGGCTTATTTTGAGGTAGAAAAAAATATTGAACATCCTTTCATTATTCAACTTGATGAAGCTGAAGTCAGGGTATTGGGAACATCCTTCAATGTAAAGGCCTATAAGAAAATGAACGTAATTGAAGTTACGGTATCGGAAGGCAAAGTGAGTTTATACGACAGGGAAGTAAAACAAAAAAAGGTAATCGCGTCGAAGGGTGAGAAGGCAGAGTTTAATAAGCAATTGGCAGTTGTTAAAAAATACTCAAACACAGACCGGAATTACAAATCCTGGAAAACAAGGACAATTGTATTTCAAAATGATAGTATGAGTACGATTGTGAGAACTTTGGAAAGTGTTTATCATAAGAAAATTGTTTTGGAAGATGACAGCCTCAATGCCTGTACGTTAACAACAAGTTTTAAAGATGAGGATCTTCATACGGTTTTAAAGGTTCTGGAATCGGCTCTTGATTTGAAGATCAGGATGGAGAAAAACGAGATCATTATTTCAGGTGAGGGATGCTGAGTGAATGGAATATGTTTTTAAATAAATTATATCACACACATTTTGTATTCCTTGCATACCTGTTTTTTCTTTCTGCCGGAGTGTTTTGCCAGCAAACGAATCTGGATAAAACAATTTCGGTCAGCTACAAAGGGGAGTCTCTGGGCAGGGTTTTGACTGATATTGAAAAAAGAGCAGATGTAAGATTTTCCTACAGTCCAAGGAAAATCCCTGAAAATGAAAAAATTACCATAACACTTGACCATGTTTCTTTGCGCAAGGCATTGCAGGAGATATTTCTTTCCCTCCCGGTCAGGTATGAATTGATTGATGAATATATAGTGTTGAAGAAAGGGCCGGTAAAATCTTTGGAAGGTGCTGATCAACAGGAAAAAAAAATTACACTGAACGGATATATTAAAGACAATAAAACAGGAGAAGTATTAATAGGAGCGACAGTATATATTAAAGAGCTTGAATTGGGTGTAATTACAAACAATTACGGCTATTTCTCCATAACTCTTCCGCCCGGACGATATACCATGATTCTCTCTTATATTGGCTACCGGGAATTGCAGCAGAAAGTTGATATTTTAGCCAATACAAAATTTGATTTCAGCTTGTTATCCGATCCTGAAGAATTGGAAGAAGTTACTATATCTTCCTTTCAGAAGGAAGAAGTGATATTCAAGATGAATTCTTCAAAATCGGAAATATTCCCTTCATTTGTAAAACTGCAACCATCTTTAATGGGTGAATCCGATGTATTGAAAACACTTGAATTTCAACCTGGCATTTCTTTTTATGGTGATGGGTCGAGTTACTTTCATGTGCGTGGAGGATACTATGATCAGAACCTTATTCTTCTTGACGATGCCACAGTATACAATCCGTCTCATTTGCTGGGTATTTTTACTCCTATTATTCCTGATGCGGTAAAAAGTGTCGATGTGTATAAAGGTGATTTTCCTGTACAATACGGAGGGCGACTTTCATCTGTTGTTGATATTCGAACCAATGACGGGAATAAAAATGTATTTTCAGGCTCCGCAAGCATCGGATTGATTTCGACCCGGGCATCATTTGAAGGGCCCTTTAAAAAGGAGGCAAGTTCATTTTTTGTATCATTCCGCAGATCGTATTTTGACTTGTATCTTAAACCTTCACAGGAAAATTTACTGCACCTTTATTTTTATGATTTTACAACAAAAGTGAACATTCGTCTTGGTAAAAAAGATCGATTATTTGCGACAATATACAGAGGAAAAGACAATTTCAGGACCAAAAACGAAGATGCCGATACAAGTGGGATAAACTGGGGAAATACAACTGGTACGATACGCTGGAATCATATTTTTGGGTCACGTGTTTTTATGAATACAACAATGTATTCGAGCAGATACGATTATTATTTGCATTCTTCAATACAAAGAGGGGAATATTGGAATTCCAGGATTACAAATTTCAGTTTAAAAGAAGAACTTACATTTTATGCCACACCGGTTATAAAATGGCATTATGGCATCAAACTCGGTTTTTATGCCTTCAATCCCGGCAATTTTTATTCGGGGAATCAAATGGATGAATACCAGGTGTCTCCAATTAACTCAAGTGAGTTGGTTTTGTATTCCGGTGCAGAACATGAGGTATTTCCCTGGTTAAAGTTAAACTATGGTTTGAGATTTACTGGCTGGTCAAATTATGGAGAATCCTTTGTTGTTCATTATCGGGAAGATTACACCCGGGATTTTATTGAATACTATGAAAAAGGAGAAAGATTTTATACGCACCAAAGCATTCAACCCAGGTTATCGGCATCTTTTAAAACCGGGAGGATTTCAAGCATAAAGGCGAGTTATAACAGGACAAATCAATACATCAATTTGATTACCAATTCAATCAGTCCTTTTAGTTCTCTTGAAGTCTGGCTGCCGGCCGGGCCAAATATCAGGCCGCAATATGCTGATATCCTCGATTTAGGATATGTTCAGGCATTTGCGTCCGATCGTATCACCTTATACACAGATGTCTATTACAAATGGATGTATAATCAGATAGGATATGAATACCATGCAAATATGCTGATAAATCCTGAAATTGAAGGGGAGATCAGACAAGGGAACGGATGGGCATATGGATTTGAAATTGCCTTGCAAAAAGAAGGCGGCAAGCTAAACGGGCAAATTGCATATACGTATTCCAGGTCCTTTTTATCTTTTCAGGAGTTAAACGAGGGAAGGACTTTTCCAGCCACACAGGACAGACCACACGTATTGAATCTGAGTGCTGTGTATCAGGCGCGACCCAGATGGCTGCTATCTGCAAATTTTACCCAGGCTTCGGGGACAGCAATTACTACTCCAACTTCGTTTTACAATTACAGAGGGTATCAGGTTCCGGTATATTCAGAGCAAAACAATGATCGGTTGCCTCCTTATACGCGTCTGGACCTTTCTACTGTTATACAGTTAAATAAGAAGAAAAAGAAATTCAATCATAGTTTGACCTTTTCCATCTACAACATGCTTGGAATAGAAAATCCTATTTATTTGAATTTTAATAAAACATTGGCAGACGATGAACTTCTTGTACCTGCTGATAAACTGAATCCTCCCGATCAGACTTCTTCTATGAGATATACGTTTAAAATGTTGCCGTCATTCACATATCAATTCAAATTTTAATGAGACGATCATTTTTATATAACTTTCTTTTCTGCTTACCGGTGATCATGTGTTCATGTGAAAAAGAATATGACTGGGACATTAAGTCAAATCGTACGGATATACTTGTTGTTGATGGAATTATCACCAATGAATATATAACTCATTGCGTACGACTTTCATTTACCAACCAGGATCTGAATATGGATTCCAGGGCAGTTTCGGGAGCAACGGTTTTTGTGACGGCAGATACAAATTCCTATGAATTTGTTGAATCTGTAAATGATCCCGGCTGCTATTATGCTTTACCTTTCCAGGCAGTAATTGACAGACAATATCATCTGATGATTGACTATGACAGTCAGACCTATGAAGCAGTTGGAGAAGCGGTACCGGTAACTCCTTTGAAAGATCCTGTTTTTGAAGGCAATGCAGAAAATAATTTACAGAGATATGTTTTTACAGAATCTGGTCAACCTTCGATGTTGGAAGTTTACTATGACTGGTCAGAGATACCGGATTACTGCACCGAATATGGATATTGCCAGGCGCAGGAAACATTCTACAACCTTGATAATATAGATGTTAATAACATATATGCTCCTTCCAGGCAAATCATCTGGTTCCCAATCGGCACCAGTATCATCAGGAAAAAATACGGTCTTTCGGAAGATCACCAGGCATTCCTTCGCTCTTTGCTTATGGAAACAGAATGGTGTGGAGGAGTATTTGATGTTCAGCATGGAAATGTTCCCACAAATCTCAGCAACGGTGCCATCGGATATTTTGCCGTATGCATGGTTGTTTCCGATACGCTGTATGTCAACCACGGGTATTAGTGAGAGTGTAAATCAGGATACCTTTTCTTATATCAGACTTACGTTAATTTAAACGATCCACATTTTTATAAAAAAATCACCCTGCTATCAGGGTGTTTTTGTTTTCATGTGTGATACTGGAGAAACCGGTTAAATAATGCATTGTAAACTATAATTTGATAATATCATAAAACCCACATGGCACACAATTTTAACACAAAGGCGGATGAATAAAATTCCGATACAGTTCATTAGAAGCACTGTTGACGGAATATGTGGGTTCCCTGTCTGTTCGGCAGACAGTCATCCGGCCTTTGAAAATAAATTTTATACAGATGAAAACTATTAAAAAGATTTTTCCAGTACTTATTATGATGGCTCTGTTAATTCAAAGTTGTGAATTGAATGAGCTGAATCATCAGGATAAAGCTGCAGGCATATTGCCTGAACGCTTTAAGATTAATATTCCGGGTTCGTTAAGTAACGATCTCAAATCAACTTCAATCTCTCAAAAATCGGCCAATAGCATTCAGGTTGATACTTTAAATGGTAATGCAATTTATGCACACCTGACAAATTTTATTGCCATTGGCGAGGCTGCTGCAGACATCATTCAGGATATCATTTTTGCAATAGCCTATTATGATATTGATGAACCCATGGCCATTAGCTTTGAAGGCGATGATGATCAGAGGATCAAAAATCTTGTTGTAGAAGAAGGTGGAGAATATGATAACAGAATTTGGCAATATTTTCTGACCATCACGGATGCTGAATCGGAAGGTGATACTGATGGAGGCAAAGCGCTGCAGGTATTCTGGAATACCAGTCCGATCGAAGGGATTGCTATTTTACGCCCCTATCATATTGACAGGAAACATGAGCTTGAAGCACTTGATGCAGTGATCAGGCTGGAGTATTCAGAAGCGGGTACAATAGAATATGATGCATATATGATAGTTGAGATTGCCGATCTTCCTATGCCTGATCCTAGAATAAATCCTTATGCATTGAACAGCCTTAAGATGTATGTTGGGCGGGATGGAGATCGTATAGATGTTTATGGTAACTCCGATCATCCGAATGCTTACTTCTACACTGAAAAAACCGGATTTAACTGGGCATTTGTTGCTTCAGGGTATGACAGTAAGAACATAGGAGTGGCTGAAGTTGGTTTGCCTCCGAGCATGCTTGATGAGGGTGATCGTGAAGTTCTTTTAAAAGATTATTCTATTAAAAATGTATTGACTGAAGAAATCAACCAGTGGTTCCTTGAGGAAATCGGAATGCGTCCTGACAGTTCAGACCTGGCAGCATACCTGCGTAATGCCGATGCTCCCGGATTTTTCGCAGAACAGGGATTTGTTCAGGGTGGAGTATCTCCCGGGGAGGAGTACAATGAGCTGGTAAACAGGATCAACGATCTGTCTCCCTTCAATCCAAAATCAGTTAATGAATTGCAGATTGTTTTCAATTAGGTTACTCACAGATTGATTGAAAAGAGGCTGTCTCAAAAGTTGAAAATTCGCCACCAAGACACTAAATCACGAAATGTCCACAAAGT
>JAFGQO010000156.1 GCA_016935615.1 Bacteroidales bacterium | reverse complement strand
TTAATTCTTAATTATTAATTGTTAATTTTGAATTACTCATCCTCTGTAATCAGTGCATCATATATCGCTTTCTGAATGTTTGTCCGTACGTCCATTTCAGCAAGTTTATTATACACTGCATCAGGATAAACCCTGTTGGAAAGGAAAATGTATAAGATCCCTGTTTCCGGATCTGCCCACACCATAGTTCCCGTAAAGCCCGTATGTCCATAACTTTCAGGCGATATTCCCCTGAATGTAGGTCCGTTTTTGGTCGTATCATTCTCCGGCTTGTCAAAACCCAGTCCGCGCCGGTTCCCGTTTTCGCATGCCACGCAGGAAGTATATTCTTCTATTTGTTTCCTGTCAAGAAATTGCTGACCTCCGTATTCCCCGCCATTCAGAAGCATCTGCATAAATTTGGCCAGGTCGTTGGCATTGGAAAACAGTCCCGCATGACCGGATACTCCTCCGAGCATAGCCGCACCCGGATCGTGCACATACCCCTGCAGTATCTGTTTTCTGAACACCAGGTCATTTTCCGTGGGAGCAATATGTTGCCTGTCGAATTTTTCAAGGGGTTTATAGCCAAGTGTTGCAGCCCCAAGGGGAGCATAAAATACCGAATCGACAAAACTGTCAAATCCTATGTTTGTAAGTCGCTCCACCATCCTGTAAAAGAGATAAAATCCCAGGTCGCTGTAATGGTACTTTCCGGGTTTTTCCACTTCCGAGGCATAAATTGTCAGGAATATGCTGTCAATTAAAGAAGAATTCATGTACAGACCCTTTGCAACTTCCACGGGGTATTGCTCGGAATACTCGTCAGAATAGCAATTGTCTTTGTATTTCAAATGCTTATTTACAAAGAAATGTTTTCCCATCTGAATGGGATACCTCTTCGAATATTTGTTCTGAGCAAAATCCTGATTTGGATACAATGGTTCCAAAGTGGAAATATAAAATGGGATCCACGATTCGATTCCCGCCTGGTGCAAAAGAATATCATCGATCCTGATCCTGGCTTTATTGGTTGTATCCAGCTCAGGCAAATACTTTGACAAAGGCGACCGTATATCTATCTGCCGGTTATGTTCCAGAAGCATCAGGGATGGAACTCCTGCAACGATCTTCGTAATGGATGCAAGATCATATAGATCTGTACTTTCAACCTTTCTGCGGTGCAAGTATGTTTGATATCCATAGGATCTATTCATCACCACCCTGCCATTTTTTGCAACAAGTATCTGGCAACCGGGCATGGCCTTTTTATCTATCGCATCTTCAACCAGTGAATCCACAACAGCCAGTTTCTGTGCGTCAAATCCTTCTTCGGCAGGAAGTACATATTTAAGCCTGATCCCGCCTTCGGTATTGATCCCGCTTCCTGACCGGTAATGATCATTAATACTCACCGGCAACTTTCCTTCCGCTCCTATGGCTCCGAAAACAACCTGTGCCGAAAGATCCTGTATCAGGTTATTGTTTTCGTATGAAACAATGACTGCTTTGCTCTTATCAAAATTTTTCAGATGCGAAAGCAAATAAGGATTCGAAAAAACATTTAGCACAGTGGGATGCAAATACATGATAATGTCTGCAATGGTAAGCAGTTCATCACTCAATCCGAATTGCCTTCCGGGTCTGAGATCATTCCCATGAATGCTTAATAAAACAAGATTATAATATCTTAATGTATCAAGTATACCGGTAACTTCAGACAAACCTTCCGTTCCATAGATCCTGAAGCTATCAAGGGATGCATACAATGCAAGTGCATTCTGGTATTTGTTTTCCGGTTCACTGCCAATATTCACTGCTGCAATTTTCAAGGTGTCAATCCTTTTCAGGGGAATGATGTTGTTCTCATTTTTAATTACTGTTATTGCCTTTTCAATAAGCTTTCTCTGAGTAAGCCGGAAACCCGGTTGAATCAGGTCACATTGCAGGGAACCATTCTTCACTTTTTCCTTCGATTCGTAAGTTATCACCCATTTTTTTGCCTGCAATATCTTTCTGCAACTGTTATTTATTCTGTCAATATCTATATCTCCCAGTTCAATCAGTTGCTCCACTCTCGTCAGGGTCTTTTCAACCTCACCGGGCATTAGTATGATATCATTTCCTGCTGCTACAGCCATTGCATTGGCAATCTCCTGATCATACAGCCCGGCCACTCCCTTCATTGTCATTGCATCGGTAAATACAAGACCTTTAAAATCCAGTTTTTGTTTCAACAAAGTATCAGTTATCATGGCTGACAGTGATGACGGGAGATTTCTGGATGTATCGATACCAAGAACATTCAGGTGAGCTATCATTACCCCTCCTACTCCTCCTTCAATCAAAGCTTTGAATGGGAACAATTCAATACTGTCAAGTCGTTCGTATGAATATTTAATAACAGGCAGTTCGTAATGGGAATCGGTATCGGTATCTCCGTGTCCGGGAAAATGTTTGGCTACCGCCAGAATACCTTCATCCTGCATACCCTTCATATAAAGCAGCCCTTTACGGGCGACATTCTCCCTTATCTCGCCAAAAGACCTGCTGTTGATGACCGGATTATCAGGATTGTTGTTTACATCCACTACCGGGGCAAAATTTATATGCAGTCCGAGCATTTTCATTTGCCGGCCAATATCACGCCCCATCTGATAGATCACATCATCATCATGAATCGCACCCAGCATCATTTGTCTCGGATACTGAAGTGTATTTTCAAAACGCATGGAAAGTCCCCATTCCCCATCCAAAGCAAAAAACAGGGGTACATGCGAGACAGATTGATAATACTTTGTCAGTTCTGCGATTTGTTCCGGTGTTGCCTGAAAAAATATTATTCCTCCGACATGATACTTACGGATCAGTTCAGTAACCCGGTTGATATCACTATTTCCTCTTTGCGGATAGGCAGCGACCATAAACAATTGTCCTATTCGCTCATTTGCCGACAATGACTGAAAAACAGAATCGGCCCATGCTGATGAATCCTTTAGAAACGGGGGTGGCGAAGGCTTAAAGATAAAATCCTGTTCACTTACCGATCGGTAATCTACCGAAAATTGAATAAAAATACCCGTTACCAGTGCCGCAACGAGTATCAGCAGCCCTTTCCTTAATTTCCACCTGTAATATGTCATGTAATCTCTGAAATACCTTATTTAATACTATGTAATACCGAAATTAGCACGCACAGGTTTCAAAATATGGCAGGAAATATTCAAATTATTAACAAAAAGACGAATATTTAGCAAAAAAAGCTTGTGAAAGCGGATTGCCGGTTACTGTTTAACTGTTGAATCGTGGAATTGTGTAATTAGTGATTGGTGATTCGTGAACGGTGATCAGTAATTTGTAATCAGTTTAGTGGTTTAGTTATTGAGTAGTTGATGAATTGAAAAGTTGAGTAGTTTAAATGTCTATAAGTTAAGGGATTGAGGGGTTTATAGAATGGAACTTGCGATCAGAGACAAGAGACTATTCTTCGATCACCAATTGAATGAATAAAGGACTGGCCTATAATAAATCCGGAATATAAATCATTGCGCAGGCTCGTTGCAAAGGATTCTTAAGTTCCGCGGAAGTGAAACATCAGCGGAACGACACGAAGAGCCGAGCAATATGATTTATCCGGATTTATTATCAGCCATGATTTTTTTGCTTTCTTTTTTGATCAGCAAAAAAGAAAGTCGTTCCGTTGGGGAACGGAACGAAACCATGGCATGTGTGCCGGAGTATGAAAGTTGATGAGTTGAGAAAATGAGACTTGAGACTAGTAACTAATATAACATCACCACCATGCGCCGCGTTGCTGAACCAGGCTCACAAATCTCTCAATACTTCTGTCGCCGGAAGATTCAACATCATTCGGGAAATAGCAGGCAGGCAATTCACCCAGGCTCCTGTGATAATGTATACAATCGCAGCATGTGCCTTTTTTGCTGCATGAAAATGTACAGTTGCAAAATGACAGGTTTGTATCTTTTTTACACTCCATGAGGAACAGATCTACAAGTTAAGTTTTTTTGCTATTGCCGAAGGAATTGCATCTTTATGAAGCATGACAGAAATTGTTTTGTATTTGAAATAGGCATTGGAGATAAACATGTACCCCTTGTACGGGTTTTCTGTTCCCCAGGAATTTTTTATATAATAGTATTTATTGTCTTCTTTGTCTTTTGCTATTCCCACTATATGCATTCCATGATCATCCGTTGTCAGATAATTATCGAATGCTTTTTGCCTGATCTCCTGGTTTACCTTAAGTTCAGGTAAAGGTTTTTTCATATTAAAAATTATTTCCTCTTTCTCCTCATCCGTTTTCTGAGACCATTTTTCTTCCTGCTTTTCTGAAAAAGAGCTATAGAGAATTTCCGGAACCACTGCCAGACCTTTTTTGAAGTTAAAACCATCTTCGGAAATGTCTGCCGCCCAGGCAACAGTATACCCGTTATAAATAGCAGAATCAACAATTTGCTCCAACTCAACCAGGGGAACGTTAAAGCTTTCTTCCCACGACCAGTTGTCAGGAATTTCAAGAACTGAAGAACTATAGAAAGGAATATGTGAAAAACTTGTTATCATTACATAATCGTCAAGATGAATGTCTAACAGCTTCTGAAATGAATGGGGAGTATAGCTTGTTCCCTGATAATCAAACGTCTCTGGCATTTCACCAAGATATGATTCCAGGACTTTTTTAAATCCCTCTTCCCAAACATCACTCAGCTTGTTATTTGGATTGGTAATAATAGCGTCGACATATTCCTGCAACACTTTATCCATTTCACTGTGAATGTGTTTCTCAGAATCGACTTTTAAGCCGGAATAAATTTCTTCCGGAACAATACCATGCAATGAAATTACATCCACAACATCGTTTGCTTCACCACCCGGTGCAAAATTGTTTTTGCCATGCATACGCACATAACGCTTTGCTTTTCTCAGGTAATTCTGATATACTATGAACATTTCAGACAAATCATACTCTCCTCTTCCCATTCGCAACAATTCCGATTCAAGAAGAGAGACTGTACTGAAACTCCAGCATGTTCCTGTTTTGTATTGATCTCTGACAGGAGTGGAGGGCAGTTCTTTGATAACTTTTATCTGATCTCCCTTTTCCAGTTCATCACTCCAATCTGGCGTTTTATCATTGCCTCCAAAACAATATGCGGAAAATAAAAATAGTACAAACAGGATGGTCGGTCTGACAATAGTATTATTTCTCATACTTTTTCAATATAAAAAATTTCAAATATATTCAGAAAATAAGATATTGAAAATTTTCTTATGCTTTCCTTTAAACAATTCAGGGAAATCATATCCTTAATTACAAAATAAAGCTCAGCATCCCTTAATGCAAGGAGTTTTATTGGTTCGTTTTAACAATCTTAAATTCCGTTCTTCTGTTATTTGCACGGCCTTCTTCTGTTTCATTTCCATCAACAGGCTGATCAAAACCATAGCCTTTATAATGCAATCGGTCTTCTGAAATTCCATGATTTACAAGATAATCGACTACGGATTTTGCCCGTTTTTCTGACAAAGTCAGATTATATTCCCGGGTTCCGGTATTATCCGTATGACCACTGATCTCTATTATGATTTCAGAATTGAACTTAAGAAAATGTATGATCTTATCCAGCTCATACTTCGATTCCGGCTTCAGAGAATAGGAATCGGTCGCAAAAAACACATTTTTCAATACGGATTTTTCACCCAACAGAATTGGTTTTAACGGAACATCTTTCATAAAGGGTTTTTCAAGATGGTAGATACCTTCCAGTGCAAAATTTTCTGAATGAAACAGATAACCTCTATGCTCTACATTCAACATATAATTTTTATTTGTAGGTATGCAAAGAAGGAATTCACCGGTAACGGGATCGGAATAGGATTGATTGATCAATTTTCCATTTTTCAGATCAAAAAGTTCAAACCTTGCTTTTAGTCTCTCTCTTGTTTTCTCGTCAAACACTCTTCCCTTCATATAGGATACTTCAGCAGGTCTTGCACCTTCGTACAAATCAAAACGATAAATATCTTTCCCGGTTGCAGAATGAATATCTGATGCATAATAGGCTGTGTTGCCCCGTGCATTTACTATAAGCCCGATCTCATCACGATTTGTATTTATCGGATATCCGAGATTTTTTGGTTTGCTCCAGTTCCCGTTAGAGTCAAGTCGTGATACGAACAGATCAAAATCTCCCATTCCAATATGGTAATTTGAAGAAAAATACAAAGAAGAGTTGTCATGGTGAATAAACGGGGACATCTCATCTCCGGGAGTATTTATTGAATCACCCAGATTAACAGGTGGCTGCCATTTATCATCCGAATCTCTGCTGCTCATCCATATATCAAGTCCGCCTTTTCCTCCCGGGCGATTGCTTGCAAAATAAATGATCCTTCCATCTGCACTCAAACTTGGCTGAGTTTCTTTTGCCACTGAATTCACAGGTTCACCCATATTCTTTGGAAATGTCCATTCCATACCCTCTCTGGTTGAATAGTAAATATCACAACGACCGATCACTCCTTTCCTGTTGCAAACAGTATAAACCATCAACTGCCCGTTTGCTGAAATGGACTGGGCCCCCTCATTGTCATCAGTATTCAAAGGAAAACCAGCATCTTTCATAGGTTCCCAACCTTCAGGTCCATACTCACTTATGAAAAAATCTTCCTGTACCTTCCCTTCCTTAACAATATCATAAACGTGTACAAGCCGGGTAATAATTAACGTCTTCTCATCTGCTGATAATGAAGGCCAATATTCATCTTCTGCGGTATTAATATTCGGTCCCAGTGTAACCGGCTCAAAATCCACCGGATTATTCATCGCATGAATAGCAAATACAGTCTGTTCCAACCCCCTTTTCGCTCTTTCGGTATATTTTGATTCGTTAGTATCCAATTCAAGGTATCTCAGGTAGCTGTTTTTGGCTTCTGTATATCGTGCTATTTTAACTTCCAGTTTTCCCTTGTTCAAATACCCTCTTGGATAATAAGATGGATCGATCAATAAGCCTTTGTTGTATTGCTCAATTGCATTTTCATATTTGCCTTGTTCCCAATAGACTTCTGCCAGAACCAGGTAAGCATCCTGAAACTTATCATCCATTCGTATTGCAAATTTCAACTTTTCTTCCGCCCCTGCATACTCTTTGATCCTGTAATATGCCAAACCCTCCTCATACAAACTGATGGCTTTCCTGGACTCAGTTTTATATGTTTTCTGTGCAGCAACAATTTGAAAGGAAAGAATACTTATCAGTAAAACATAGCGAACCATACCGTTACTTTTCTATGAAACGAACATGAATTTATCAGATCAAATTCATCAATAACCATGAATAAAATTCATCGTAAGCTCCACGATCATTAAAAAAAGTTTTGTACATATGAAAGTAGTGATTTTATTACTGATTTAAAACGGGTACAAGACTTATTGCTCAATAAACCGGTACAAAGCCTGAATATCTCCTGCATTCTCTGACGAAAGAAGGATCTGTTCATCAAAACTGGTAACTCCTTCGAGTTGAAGATACAAATCATTATTAAGATCATATCTTCTGATTCCCGGGTCTTTGCTGCCTATCTTCCGAAAATCATCAATGATCATAACAAAAGGCAAGTAATAGTAGCCGCAAAGAACCAGTTGATTGTTAGTCAGATTTAGATCAGCTCCGGTTATGAAACCCTCGCTGTTCAGTTCACAAAACTTTTTGGTATGGAATGAACCGGAAACAGTTGGTAATTTATAAAGTACTGTAGTATTATCCTGCCAGTTTTTTGTAAACAGCACCAATGAATCCCCGTCAAAAAGCAAGGCTTCACAATCGTAAGACGTATTATGGAAATTGTATGTAAAATCGGTTTGGTCCGTGTAGTTGAAAGCAATCCTGTCAGCGGATATTCTCTGCTCATAAGAATTATCGACCTCCGCTTTGCTTATCTTATAAATACACAGATCTTTCCGTGTTCCGTTGTTGTTTCCAAAATCTCCGATATAGACAGAGTGTGAATCCTGTGTAATATCTTCCCAGTCAACATTTTCAGCATCAAGAAGAGTAAGGATCTTACGAATAGTACCCTCAACAACATCCAATCCGTAAAGAACAGGTTCGTTCCCACTATCATTAAAAGTCCAGAGCAATGAATCATACACTATGATCCCTGAAGACTCACACACTTCAGAGGGAAGATCAAAGATCTTATGCAACAGGTAAACAGTTTCTTTTTTTTTGCTCTCTATGGCATCATTGCGATTGCAGGCGCTTAAACCTGCAACAGTCAACAACAGAATAAAACAAAGGAAAGGTATTCCGCCCCTCATGATTGCGGTTGGTATTACTTAAAATCATACAAACGCAGCATTTTATGAAACAGTTCGGTATTCTCATAAATCCCGCTGAAAATTTCAGCACCGGTTCCATAAGCAAATACAGGAACCATAACAGCCGTATGATTATCAGACGAGTATTTTGCCTCCACTTGTCCGTTACTGATATCACCGTCTACCAGTGCCAGACCTCCTGTTTCATGATCAGCAGTAACAACTACCAGGGTACCCGGATGTTCATCGGCAAAATTCATGGCCTCGCCAACCGCCTTATCAAAATCTATTGTCTCACTGATCTGGAAGGAAAAATTATTACTGTGTCCGCCCCAGTCTATTTGTGAACCTTCAACCATAATAAAAAATCCCTGTGCATTTGTCTTGAGTTTGTCAAGAGCAATCCGTGTAGCTTCGGTAAGGTAATCGCCTCTCCCTTCCATTACAGATAAGGGATGATTATCAGCAATAAAACAACCAATGTTCGTTGCACTATCTTCCTTCACTGATTCAAGATCGTATACAATGGAATATCCTTCTTCCCGCAACAGATCTGAAATATTTAAACTGTCGGTTCTCTCCTCGAAATGACGTCTTCCGCCACCAATAAAAATATCGATCCCACTTCCAACATAATCTGCTGCAATGTTCAATGTGTCGTACCTGCTGGGCTGATGTGCGATAAATGAGGCAGGAGTAGCATGAGTCATTTCACAGGTAACCACCATTCCCGTTGAAAGACCGTTCTCTTCAGCAAGCTCAAGAATCGTCTTTAAGGAAATGGAATCGGGTGTCATGGCAATAAATTTGTTGTTTGTCTTTTGTCCTGTTGCCAAGGCGGTTCCACCTGCTCCGGAGTCAGTAACATATTCATCAGCAGATGAAGTTCTGAACAAGCCGATATACTGAGATCGCTCAAGGTTTAAAATTCCCTGATTGATTGTATATGCTGCAGAGACCTGGGCATTCCCCATCCCGTCCCCAATCATTAAAATAATGTTTTTTACCTTTTCAGTCGATTGAGAAAATGCCGCATTAACAATCGAAGATAAAAGTGCAATTGTAATTATTGATGTTTTCATAACAATGAAATGATTACAAATATCACCAAAATATTTTGTTTTCAACTAAAAGTCGGTTTTAATCAAAAGTTAATCCTTCCTCCTCCGGCATAATGTTTCATCCAGTATGTGTTTGTAAGGGAGTCTGTTCGAACAATTTTACCTCTTCCCGGAGAATGAATGAACATATTGCTTTTCAGATAAATCCCTACATGGGAAATATTGTCTCCCTTCATGCGGAAAAATACCAGATTTCCTTTTTTCAAATCATCAGCAGACAGGTTATTCGTTTGTTCATGTTGACCAGCTGCGGATCTTGCGATATGAATCTTAAAATGACCGAAAACTTCCCGGGTAAATCCTGAACAATCATAGTATTTGCCTCTTCTTTCAAATTTTTCTCCCTGTAAAAACAGAAGTGCATACTTTTCAATTTCATCTCCTCCCGGATATTGCAAAGATTGTTTGTTTTTTAATGCAAGGAATATTGAATTTGCAATAACCAGTCCCAAAAGCGCGGCAAGTGCACCGATAAGACCCAGCCTTTGTTTAAGTATGAAGGTTTTTCGTGTTTTCATACCGGGAAGTAAATATGCTGAATTTACCAGCATGCATTTTTTGAAGGAAATATTGAAAAGATACTTTCAACACTCCCAATCCATATTTGATGCTACGTCTGATGTTTATCGAAGATGCTTCTTCAAAATATTTTGTAGGACACGTTATTTCTGCAATTTCAAAACCTGCATAAAAGATCTGAGCAAGCATCTGATTATCAAAAACAAAATCATCGGAGTTGATATTGTAATTGATCGTATGAAGCACTCTTTTGCTAAAAGCTCTGTATCCTGTATGATACTCAGACAATTTCTGGTTCATAAGCACATTTTGAACAAAGGTAAGAAATCGGTTGGCCAGGTATTTGTATACTGGCATACCTCCTTTCAGAGCTCCTTTGCCAAGAATGCGTGAGCCCAATACAACATCATAAACATCGTTAGCAATCAAATAACAAAGCGAGTGTATTAATTTTGGCGTATACTGGTAATCGGGATGCA
The DNA here is from genome assembly GCA_016935615.1 of Bacteroidales bacterium. Classification (GTDB taxonomy): domain Bacteria; phylum Bacteroidota; class Bacteroidia; order Bacteroidales; family UBA10428; genus UBA10428. The sequence goes on along the minus strand of JAFGQO010000156.1, from coordinate 31,013 downwards.
GCATAACCACGATATCAGAATTCAATTCCAGAGCTTTGTTATAGCATGATTTCTGGTTTCCTCCGTATCCTTTATTTACGGTATGTTTAACAATATGCTTTATCCCAAGTTCCCTGGCTTTTTGTATGGTATTGTCACTGCTCAGATCATCAACCAGAATAACCTCATCAACAATATCAAAAGGAATCTCATTGTATGTCATCTTCAGGGTTTGTCCGGCATTATAAGCAGGAAGAACAACTGTGATTTTTTTATTATCGATCATTGGTCCTGATTTATTTTAGCATCCCTTTTGCAAAATACAAATCCATTTTTTTCAAATAATACAATAACTTCGGAATACTCAGATAATATTTCTTCTTTATCATTCGCTCGCAATATAAAGTAAACATCCTTGTCTATTTCCCCTCTTGTGAGCCACTCTGTTGAAAAAACATCATCCTGGTCAGGTTCCGGTATATTACCATAAAACAATACGGCATATGTTTTATGAAAGGAATGTATATAAACATCTTTTTCTGATTTTTCTCTGATAAAATCTATAGCTGTTCTTTGAGTAATTTTTTCTACTCCCGGTGTAACAAAAACAGCAGAAAAGTACACAAACAACATAGAAGATAAAAACAGCAATGAAAATTTCAGAACCTTTTTCCTGTGAATCAGAAACACAGATACAATTACTCCAATTACAAAAAAAAGACCAATAAAAAACTGGATCAGGTTCCATCCCGGATCAACCTGAAGATTGCCAACAACAAACTGATCGGTGACAATTCCTTTCTCTATTGCTATTTGTTTGATTGTATTATAAAGTGGCAACAACATTATGAAAACGCCTTCGATAACAGCTATTACAAAAAGCATTATCTTTTGCCATAACCTGAAGCGGAAATTCTCCGAGAATATCATTTTCAAAGAATAAGCAGCCAGGTATGTCAGAGGAAAATAGGCCAGTGAAGAATAATGTACAATCTTTGTTTTTACTACAGAAAATAATAAAAGGACAGTCCATAAAAGAGCGATCATTGTAATGTGAAAAATTTTTCTATCATCCCTTATTCCCTTGTATTTATGACCCTGTATCGCAAATACCGAAGCAGGAAACATACCAAACAAAAGGATCACAAAATGATACAATGGAAAACCTCCATGTCCTGCATCTTCGGTTTGAAAAAGTCTTATCTGGTATACAATAAAGTCAACAATAACATCACCATTTCCGCTTATCAATTGCAGAATGAACCAGAATCCGCCCACTACAACAAACGTTGCAACAAATAAAAGGATACTTTTCCAATTGATGCCTATCCTAAAGCCATTGAAAAGAAAAAGAATTCCAACCAGTATTCCGAATATCAGAAAAGCAACAGGTCCTTTGGTTAAAATTGCCAGACCGATAAAAAAGGAAGAAAGAAATGTATACTGAAGTTCTTTTCCGGAATAATCTGATCGAAAGGCAAAAACCCAAAAACAGATACCTAAAAATATAAACAGATTGAACCATGGATCAATGATGCCCGATTTAAAATAAAAAAATGATAAAAGAGATCCCAGGTATGTCATAACCCAGATAAGACCAAATGACGAGTTATACATTTTTTTTCCAAGTCGGAAAATAATGAGTAAAGTAAGAATCCCGCAAATAGCGTTTGGAAATCTTGCTGCAAATTCATTGATTCCAAACAATTTCATTGACAATACCTGCAGCCATATGAATAAAGGTGGTTTTTCCCAGAAAGGTCTGAAGAATATCCGGACATTCAGGTAGTCGTCGGTCAGGATCATCTCTCTCGCTGATTCGGCAAAATTCAGTTCATCCCAGTCAAAGAGGTTTAATTTCCCGTTCAGAGGAATAAACAGCAAACCTCCTATCAATACAATGATTCCCTGAATCAATACATCCTTTTTGTTCATTTTTGTTTCTGCTGGTTCAACAAATATAAAAAGGACTGATCAAACCAGCTGATCTTAAAGCGTGAAAACAGATCAGTCATAAAAAAACCTGACAACAAACCAATCACAGATCCTGCATATACATCGATCAGAAAATGTTGCGAAAGGTAAATACGCGAATAAGCTACAAGACCTGCAAGACAAAATAATGCCAGCTTTAAAATTTTTCTTTTGGCAAATACTGCCAGGCTGAAACACAGAGCAAAAACAGTTGCTGAATGACCTGAAGGAAAACTATAATACGTATGCAATTTGATACCATCAATAATATGCAATACCGTAACATCTTCAAACACTACAGACGGACGCAAAACACCTGTAAATACGATCCTTTTAAGGAATTGCACCACCAGGCCTGCCAGTACACCTGAAGAAATGACCACAAAAGATCTTCGGAAGGAAAACAACAAATATATCATACCAACAAATACAAAGCTTAATCCACTGCCAAAGACAGTGATGTATTTAAAAAAAATATCTGTAAAATCTGTATGATGCTGATTCAGATAAATATGAAGATCTGTTTTGGGTATAAGTATCATCAGAGGAATTAATGCTACTAACAGAATGGATAATGGAAGCAAAAAGAATATATTTCTCTTTATCAGTTCAGACATTTGAAAAATTCTTTGTAATCTGATCATAAGATTGAATAGCAAAGAAGCAAAAATATTCTATAAATGAAAAGTTAAAGTTTTACCAGTTGAAAAAATTGTTTGTGTTCATCGGTTGAAACCACAACTTTATATATACCGGCCGGAAGATCAGAAATGTTAATTTCTGCAAACACTTTCATTTCTGTTGTTTCCCTTAATAATGCACCATTTAAGTTATAAATCTTCACTGTATAGGGCTTGCCAATGTCGTAAGTCTCAATATAGAATATGTCTTCTGCAGGATTTGGAAAAAGGAAGAAAAAACTATTGCTATCGGGAATTATTCTGTTAATGCCTCTGATCTCCCTAAGCAGCCAATTATCAGGATCGGGTGTAATTCTGTATACTCTTTCATTAAAAGGAACCGAAAAAACTTCAGACAGCTCATCCTGCCTGAATTGAATCAAAGTATCGCCGTTCAGATACTCGATCTGAAAATCGATTAACAGATTAAAGAACGGGGTTTTGTCAGGTGTTGAAACCGACTGGTCAAGATATATGAATAATGAATCATCCTTTTGTTCCCAGGCAATATTCAGAATCGGATGTCCGGCGCCATAAAACCACTGCTGAAAAAAAGTATCAAAACTTTGACCTGAATAATATTCAAGCGCCTTTCTGAAATCTTCGGCAGAAGCCACTGAATCGGCAAAATCATCAAGAAAATTCTGAAGAGTACCAAAAAACAATTCATCATCACCAAATTCGTGTCTGATCATATGAATGATCGATGCACCCTTTCGGTATGTAAGGGAATAATCAAAAATTCTGGATGCATTATCCAGTTCATCTTCAGGTATAAATATACTTCCTGAAGGTGATGAAAGTGCAAGTTCATGAGTATTCCTGAGCCAGGAGACCGCTTCATCTTTTGTTTTGAGATCTTCGGTTGCTATAAATTCGCTATAACTGGCAAAACCTTCATTGATCCAGATGTTCTGCCAATCGGAACAGGTAACATAATCTCCAAACCACTGATGTGCCAATTCATGAGCCACAAGGATAAAGGAAAAATTTCCCAGGGTAGTCATAGTCTGATGTTCCATGCCACCGCCGAGTGGACCTATGCAATGCCCGTATTTTTCATTCCGGAAAGGATACTTTCCATAATGCTCTGAAAATGTTTCTATCAGGTCTGCTGTAGCATCAATATCATCTTTGTTTTCCAGGAAAAACAAACTGTCGTTATAAATATAATTTTGAATAAGTACCGAATCACCATTACCGACAGAAGCCATAAAACTATAGTCCATATAATCCGCCACTGCAAATGATAACAGATAATAGGCAATCGGATAAAATGATCTCCAGTGATATGTCTTGGTATTGTTATCATGGTCCGTGATATCAGAAAGAATACCATTTGAGCCTGCCATCAAACTGTCAGCCATCGTTAAAGAAATATAAACAGAATCTGCTTTATCAGTCAGAACCTGTTTGCAGGGAAACCAGCTTTTTGAATAAAAAGGTTCAGAAAGGGTATAAGTAACATTTGCACCTGAAGAAGTCTGCTTGTTAAAGATCCCAATGCGCCTGTCTGTTCCTGTGTCCTGAATTCTATAGAACACAATCATTTGAATGAGATCATTCCTTTCGTACCCCGGCAAAACAGCAAATCGAAGAAAGTCATCCGAATGAACAAATGCAACTTTCGTAATGCCGATGAATACTGAATCAACAGTTGCTTCCTGGTTGAGCTCAAGAGCGAGAGTATCTATATCAGATTCAACCAGTTCCACCAAAACTTCCACCTTCCCCTGCAGGTTGACAGATAAATTATTAACCTCCAGATCAAGGAAATAAAACTTTACATCGTATGATTCCAGCATTTTATACAAAGATGAATCCTGGCTAAACACATCTTGTGCAAATAGCATAACCAAAAAAAGAACGACCCATTTCGAATTGATACTTGTTAACTGCATTCTTCTACACTATTTTAAAGTGAGTTCGATAAAAGGATCAAATTTAATCATTTGAATTCCAAGTTTTTATTTATATTAATCTTAGTGATCCCGATATCTGTCGGGATTAGTGTTCCTGCCTGCCAGCCACAGGCTGGTAAACCGCCAGGCAAGCTGGTGTTTTTATGACAAGAATAATTAAACAATTATGCCACTATGACACTAAAACTCAAAGAAACACAAGGATGCTCATTTTAAATAATTGATCTATTGCGAGTTATATTTTAAACTCACATTATTTCAGCTTCCGAATACCTGCAATTTTAAGAAAAGTTATGTTCATTTTATTATAAAAAAAATCCAGCTGACAGTTTTTTAAGATCAATACCATGCATGCAACCTTTAAAATAAAGGTGATATTGTAAAGTACTAAGACATAAAAAGAAAAAAGGCCCTTACGGACCTTTCTTCACCTAAAACTAATAAACCCTATCAAATATTAACCTACAGCTGAAATGTTAAAGTATATTAAACCATAAGTATCTCTGAAAATCAGATGACATACTAAACAGTAGTTTAAAAATACGAATGCTATTAAACTTATGCATAGCAATAGAATATGATATTGAATACTATATAACGATGATATTCCTCACTCAACAGGCAAAAAAAATCCTGCCAGTTATAATGACAGGATTTTTTTACCTAAAACTAAACACTCCTCTGAGATTCATCTTCACAATTAACCCTAAATCTTACTAAACCCAACTATAAGAATTGCACTGCTTAATGTATTAACAAAAATATTATACAAATTGTTTCAACTCTAGCAAATCAAGATGAGTTTTCTTACAACAATTTGATGATATATATCAATTATAATTAAAAGTACTAAAGATAAATACGCAATGAATGAAAATATGTTTAATAATTATTAACAATAATATCATATTAATGACGAACAGTATAACTAATTTTATGAACGTTATTTAAATCATGAATAAGCACCAATACCTGCAATCCTTCGAGATATTAATTGCCCTCATTAATGCATATCAGGGCCAATTAAAAAAGCATCTTTCATTTCTGGAAAGGACTGCAAACAATCTGGATTCGGTTTTTCAATGTGATGATTTCAATACTGTACTGATTCAGTTCAAATCATTGGAACGAAATGAGGATCAGAAAGATATCCTTTTTGTTGATTATCATGATCTTCCTGTAAGATACAGTAATATACATATTCTGAGTTTCGATGAAAGAATAATACTCTATTCATGTGTATTAAACTGGGTGAAAAATGAAAAAGACCGGATATTCGACGCAGAACTGCTGCAAAAGGTATTCCTGATTGAAACTGACCTGCAGCAGGCGCTTGATAGTTACTTTTCCATTGAAACCGAAGAAAGAAGTTTTGGCAAAAATGAACTGTTTTTATTAAAACCGGAAGAAAAATCTGAAGAATCACTCGAAGGACAATGGATAAGAAGTAATGAACCAAACGAACTGAAATCAAACAGATCTTTTTTTATTGAAGGAATTGATCAGGTTTTGAAAATTTTGTACGTTGAACAGATAAAAACATTCATGTTAACATGCAACGATTGTAATTCCATTGTTAAAAAAAACGAACTGAACAATTTATATGGCTGGGAATACCTGGAACCCGGAGAGAAGATTGTACTCAGAAACAAATTTGAAATCAGTTATCACGATTTAAAAAACATTTTTCTTTCTGAGAAATATTCTCAAAAACTTCAAATGGAAATCAGAAACCTGGCCTATAGTTATTCCAACGGTAAAGGAATAAAACAATTCAGTTTAACTATAGAGCCTGGTACACTGATAGGAATTCTGGGAAAAGAAGGCTCAGGGAAAAGCACTTTGTTAAAATTGCTGGCCGGTGAAATTCCATGCGGTAAAGATCAGATAATAATCAATGGCTATGATCTTTCAAAAGATCTCTACCAGATGAAAGGCATAATAGGATTTGTTCCCGAAGAGGACCTTCTCTACAATGAACTGACCGTATATGAGAACCTGTATCTTACAGCAAAACTGTATCTTGGTAAAACATCCCCGAAAGATATTCATCGAAAAGTTGAAAATCTTCTGACAGACCTGGAATTGCAGGAACTGAAAAATTCTGTTGTCGGATCGATGCAGGACAAACACCTTCAGCCGGGACAGAGACGGTTATTGAATATCGCCCTTGAACTGCTTCGTGATCCACAAATACTTATAGTCGATAACGCGATCACTCCTTTGAGTCTTGCTGATTCTTCCAAAATTATTGAGGTTCTGGCCAACTATTCATTCCATGGCAAGATTGTAATAACAAGTATAACACAAACGAATAAAAAGTTCTTTTCTGAGTTTGATAAAATATTCGTCCTGGATGAAGGAGGGTTTCCTGTCTATTTTGGTCGAACAACGGACACCATTGGTTATTTTGCAGAGCTTTTTCATTTGAAGCACAACAAAAACGAGTATTTTACACCCGAAGCAATACTTCAGTTTATTCATCAAAAGAAATACAGGGATGAGGGTGATCAATATCGTTACAAAACTCCGGTTGAACTTTACAAAGAATTTTTAAATTCCAATGTTTTTCCTGAAACCAGGGAGGAAGTTTCCCGGAAAATTCTTCCTGAGAAAATACTATACCTGCCAACTCTTGAAAGACAATATCTTACATTCTTTATAAGAAATTTTAAAACCAAAATTTCACGAAGCCGGGAATTGGTATATGCAGTTCTGGTCACGCCTTTTCTCGCTTTAATAATATCCCTGTTTCTGCATAAAAGCAATGGTCCCGGATATAGTTTTTCCTTGAATCCGCATATCCCGGCATACATCTTCCTATCCACCATCATTGCTGTATTTTTAGGATTGATACAATCAGCGAATGAGATTTTCAAAGAAAGAACAATCAATAAAAAACAAGAATACCTGAATCTTAGCATGTTTTCCTATATCAACTCAAAGATTACGTATTTACTGGTTATTGCCCTGATACAGTCGTTGCTATTTGTAGGTATAGGAAATATGGTCTTATCGGTAAAAGGTACATTTTGGGTTGACTGGCTTATATTTTTCAGTTGCCAGTCATTTGGTATTTTGTTGGGTTTGATTTTTTCCAATACAAGAAAATCCCTTGAGAGTATTTATGTAAAATCCATACCCATTGCACTTATTATTCAGATTTTGCTGGGAGGAGGATTTTTCAGTCTGGACGCCATCAGTTTAAAATATAAGAGATATACCCCCTTTATTGCAGATCTGGCCGTATCCCGTTGGGCATATGAAGCATCAATGGTATATCACTTCAAGCAAAACAAATACGAACGTAAGTTTTATGATCTCGATCGCGATATATCTTCGGGCAAAATGAATTATGTTCACCTTATGCCAATTGTTAAATCACAAATTCAATACTGTGAAAAAGAATATCAAAGCCATCAGGATAGTGTCAAGAGCAAATTACAATCAATTAAAAATATACTGGTTTTCCTGGCAAACAACTATGAAGTATTCCCCTATGAGAACATACACGGCCTGAATCTTTCAGATTTTAATTCAATGCTGGCAAAAGACCTCCTGGAATATGTCGAATATCTTGAGCTTCATTTCTACTCAATGCATGCAAATTCAAAGGATTTAAAGGAAGAATATGAAAAACAGATATCTGATTCTCTGGGCCCGGAATTCCTCCGGAATCTGAGATCAGCCTATTACAATTATGCCATCGCCGATAAGGTTACCAATGATTCTATTCAGGATCCTATTCGTTTTTACAACAACACGCCCGTACAAATTAAACATGCCGTCTTTAAATACCCTGATTCTGATATTGGAAGAGGTCAGATGTTTATCCCCGAAAAGCAAATCAGCGGACAGCGTATCGATACACTTGAATTCAATGTATCGGTCATATGGATGATAAACCTTATGCTGTATGTAATGCTCGTCACAAATTTATTGAGCAGACTGGGAATACGCAATCGATCGGGATAAAGGAAATCCGTATTTGCTTTAGCAGGAGGTTATAATGAAGCTCCCCGCCGTGCTTCTCCTTCATAGTATCACAACGGAGAAGGAACTCCGTCGCACGCTGTTGTCGAAGCTTTAGCGGAGGCGCCGGAAGCTATGGCGCATGCGACAAGCAGACGGGCTATCTTCATTTGATTTTTATCAAAACCGCCTCAAGAGGCGGGGTATTTAGTTGATCTAAAAAAGTCAGGAACTGTTGGATCCCTATTGTTTAATGATCTGATCCATAATCCTGAAATCAGTTCCTGTAATTTCAATAAAATACAATCCCTGCGGAAGATCTCCGACAGGAATTGTTGATTCAGACCGATTCCCGTTGCACTCAGCGGAAAATACAACCTGACCTGTAGCAGCAAGTATTCTGATCTGATAATTACCTCTTACATTTTCATCAAGCTGCACAGAAATGAAATCCTTCGCCGGAACCGGGAATATTGTAACACTTTTTGAACAGGTAAATCCTTCGTTCGATTCAGGAGGTGCTTGTTCGATATCAACCCTGTCCAGTATCCCGATCAGATTATCAGAATAATCATATGCCAGAATCTCTATGTACCTTGTGCTTTCAGGCAGTGTTACATTCTCATCAATATGTGTTGCAGCAGTAGGCTCCGTAACAAAAACAGAACCTGATCCAAGCTGACTTTCCTCTTCATCGAGAAAAATTATACGGTATTCTCCTTCAACAAACGAAGAGAACTCACCACTAAGATTCTCACTTTCAGTATCATATTGCAGATGCTCCTTAATTATCCCTTCATGACCTGCATAGTAAAAGGGTCCGCCGGTACCGGCTACATACCAGTCTTCAACAAACACAATACTGTCTCCGTTCGCTCCAATGGTTTCAAGAGGACCCAGGGCTTCCACTTCAAAATATTCATTCGATCCGCTCGTATAGACATGAACCATTGCTCCGCCATCAGAATATTCCGCCCCGTCGATTATATCGAATATTTTGGCATAGGTCTGACTGTCCCTTTCATCGGTAAAACATGCCCATCCGTCGGATGCAACGGCAAAGATCTTTCCTTCGGCACCTGAATACTGCACTTTATATATGCCGGGCAGAATAAAATCCCTTGCGGGAATATCTCCCAGTGATCCATGCCATACATCATCTTCCGATTCAAGTGGAAAATACACGGAAAAATTTGTATAATCCTCCTTGCTCTCATGTTGTGTAATTGTCTGCGTAACATCCCAAATAGCCCATTCCTGTTCACCCGGGGCATCATTGAAAAGAACAGTTACAACTTTGATCCGTGTTGAATTCGCATATACGGTAATGTACCTGTCAAACCGCAGATCAGGAGTCCGAACCGTCTCTTTCTGTCCCTTCATCCGGATCATTACCGAATCTTTTGATGTCTGAAAAACCTCAAACTCATAATTTCCCCAGGCAAGTGTTGGAGGCGGCGGCCAATTCCACTCATCCTGCGGTGCCGGCCATGTTTTGTATCCTCCATAACCCCAGTTGCCACTGTATGGTGTTGTAGGACTTGCAGGATTATGAAATAGATCTCCATACAGAGAAGGATTTGTGATCATGAAAGTATCCGCTTCCAGGTCGTATTGAAGTACTCTTCCTCCAATGGACGGGACAATGCCCAGCGTAATAAAGTTATTTTTCACAACCAGAATGGTATCCCACCCCCATCCCTGGTAATTATCAATAGTGTCAACACTAACACTATCGGGAGCAGCTTTTATTTGCAATGAGATGAACAGCATTAAACTCAGTACAACCGATAATTTCTTTGAAATATTCATACATGTATTTTTTTATGTTACTATTAATACTATCCTTAGAAATCTGAAAATGAATACAATCAGTCATCACACTTTTTCTCATACTAAGTGTTTTAAATAAGAATTCATGATCGTTTCACAGTATTTGTTCTTGTATCAGATTCACGGGTACTTCAGGAGGAAACATCCTGTAAATTATTGACAAGATAGCAATTTCAAAGTTTATACCCTAAGGCTTTAAAAAAAGTATAACAAAAAGTACCTGTTTCCAATGCCGTTTCTTTCAATTCGGAGATGCCTTTTTCCCAGGTCTCCTGATCGATAAGCTGATGACTTATAGCTTCCTCTCTAATGCCTTCTACCATGGCAATAAAGGTTTTTTTTGTGAATCCGTCCACCATTTCAGGCAAACTGGTATCGGCATAAATAAACCTTGGCGATACTCTTGTACCGGAAAAACCTGTTTTCTGAAAAAGCGGGTAAAGTCTTCTGCCAATAAGTGCATCCCCTCCCTTTTTTGCCTGGAGTTCAACAAGGCAGTCAATGGTCATCTGCGCGTATTTGCTGCGCGGAAAGTAGAATGCCGATCCATGATCACCTTCAATTGCAGTAACAGTTCCTCCCTGCTTAAGTATAGTTTTCAGTTCCATCAGGGCTTTTTGCGGATCTGACAGATGTTCAAGAACAAAACAAATAAAAATATGATCAAAACTGTTCTTTTCATAAGGAAGATGAAAAATATCTGCCTGCTTAAATTCCACATTGAATAATCCTGAATCATCACATCTTTTTCTTGCAAGTTCAAGGGATTCGGCCGAGATATCAACTGAGGTCAGGTGAATGCCCGGATTCTTTCTGCAAAGTATTTCAGTCTGTGAACCGACACCGCAACCAACTTCCAAAACCTTCGATCCTTCAGGAAATATCGAATCATGATGAAGTATTGAACTTAAGGTACTGGCCTGGTCATTTAGTCGTGTTGTTTCAAGTTCTGTATATCCGTGAACGTAATTGTTTTGCATTTCTGATGAAATTTTGGTTGATCTGAATAATACTATTGAAATTATACAATAATATGACCTTCAAGGTACAAAAGAGCTTTTCCTGCAATTTCCACCCTGTTGCCAAGGTTTATGCAATGCAGCTCTCCTCCTCTTTCCGATACCTGATGTGCAAGCAACCGTGTTTTGTTCAATCGCTTGCTCCAATAAGGGACCAAAGTTGTATGAGCCGATCCTGTTACCGGATCCTCAGGTATACCCGATTGCGGTGCAAAAAATCTTGAAACAAAGTCTGCTTTGTCTCCGCGGGCAGTAATGATTACACCTCTCCCATCACTTTTCCCCAGTATATTCATATCAGGATTCGCCTTACGAACAGATTCTTCATCCCTGAAAATCAGTAAATAATCTGTTTTCCCCATAAATATTTCCTCTGCAGTTTGCTGAAAAGCTTTTTCAATTGCTGCCGGAAGAACAGCTTGTTGAATAGTATCTGCCGGAAAATTCATTTTGTACAGATCTTCCTCTTTCGTTACTTCCAGCAAACCACTTTTTGACAGAAACCGGATAGTTTTGTTTTGATAATCCGTGAATTCAAAAATCGCTTTTGCCGAAGAAAGTGTTGCATGACCGCATAAATCAACTTCGACCGATGGAGTAAACCACCTGATGGCAAACTGCCTGGATGTTTTTACAACAAAGGCCGTTTCGGACAAATTATTTTCCCTTGCAATTTGCTGCATCAATTGGTCGTCCAATTCTTTATCCAGGAGACAAACTCCGGCAGGATTCCCCTGAAAACCATCTCCTGTAAACGCGTTGATCTGATAGTATATAATACGCATGATAGTTTAGAGTTTAGAGTTTAGAGTTTTAGAGTTTTTGTGTTTCCGGGTTTCCAGTCACCATTTACAAGTCAGCATTTTTTCATCTCATTATATCGTTATTTCGACCCTGTTTTTTTCCGGATCGGATATAACAAACTCATAATACCCGTCACCGGTAAACCTTGGCCTGGTGATAATTTCAATATCTTTAGATTCAATGGAAAAGAACAAACGATCTGCAGCTTTTTTACTTCCTGCCGCAAGCGCTATATGACCCCATGATTCGTGGTTATTGTTGGTCATTCTGTTAGCGTCATGCATCAGCTCCAGTCTGACTCCTGAAGAAAATGAAAGAAAATAAGAACTGAAACCTGCAGACTGATTGTTATATTTTGTACTGCTTTTTGCCTGAAAAACTGAGATATAAAAATTCTTCATCGTTTCCAGATCATTTACATACAAAGCCACATGTGAGATTTTTCGTGTATCATCGGGACGAATAATAAAAAACATGATCATACCTGCCAGACAAATTGTTATTGAATTTGCCAGGATCATTGGAAGATCAGATCTGAGAATTCCATAGATCAGCCATCCGACAATGCCGGTACAAAACAAAGCAAACATATATGGCGACAGATCTTCTGTTGATCTTGTTCTCCAGGTCTTTACAGCCTGGGGTAAAAATGCACCTGTTGTTAAAACGGCTGATGCAAAACCGACTACCTGTATTGATGTATCCATAGTCTGATGTTTAAGCCCCAAAAATAAATCAAGCAGTTGAAGAATTTGATGTATATTCGTTTTTTGTTTATTTTTTTTTATGGAAATCAGCTGTGTAATTATTACCAAGAATGAGGAAAAGAATATTGAGAAATGCATCAGATCAGTGCTGCCTGTTGTAAATGAGGTAGTTGTCATTGATTCTTTATCAACTGACCGGACAAAGGAGATCTGTACAGGTTTGGGAGCAAGATTTATTGAGCATGAATGGGAAGGTATGATCGAACAAAAAAACTGGGCTGTAAAGCAGGCAAAATATCCATATATTTTATCGATGGATGCCGATGAAGTTCTTTCTGATCGTCTTGCTGCATCAATTATGGAAGTAAAAAAGAACTGGACACATGACGGGTATTACTTCAACCGTTTAACAAATTATTGCGGCAAATGGATTAAACATTGCGGTTGGTATCCCGATAAAAAATTGCGCTTATGGGACAGACGAAAAGGAAAATTTACCGGGTTCAATCCGCATGACAGATACCAAATGGAGGAAGGAGCAACATTGAAATATCTTAAAGGTGACTTGTTGCATTATTCATACCGGGATATTAATCAGCATATTAACCAGGCCAACCATTTTGCGGATGTTGGTGCAAAAACAGCATTTATTAACGGAAAAAACTCGAATATTTTTTTAATACTCTTTAAACCTACCTGGAAATTTTTCAAGGATTACATTTTAAAACTGGGATTTCTTGATGGCTATTACGGATTGGTTATCAGTATAATATCGGCACAGGCTACATTTCTGAAATACATCAGGCTAAAAGAAAAATACAATTCAGACACTGCCTGATGGAAATTTACAAAGGATCCTTCCGAAGTATTAAATGTATTTTTCTATCAAATCCAGAAGTTTCATCCTGTCGATAGGTTTTGAAAGGTAAGCATTAAAGCCTTTTTGAAGAATTATCTTTTCATCTTCCACTCTTGCATAGGCAGTCTGAGCAATAATCGGAGTTGTTTTGTCATGACTTCTGATAATTGAAGTGGCCTCGTAGCCATCCATTCCCGGCATTTTTATATCCATAAGAATCAAGTCAAAACTATACTCCTCACATAATTTCACTGCATTTATACCATTCCTTGCCCAATATATCTTCACATTCAGTTTTCGCATCATGGCTTTTAAAAGTTCATAATTAGAAATCTCATCTTCTACAATGAGAATGGATATTGTTTCCATGCCGGGCACATGTTCAGTATCAGTTTTTTTTCTTTTCATTTAATAATCCGGGGAATTTGAGAACAAATTACCAGAATGAAATATATATAACTACTTAAGAATTACATGAGTAGATCAAAAATAATACTATTATTTCTTATAAATCAAATTTCACCTCTTTTTCTTGAAATTTAATTTTTCGTATTTTTTAAGAGTGAATTTATAAATATATACTTTATTTATTTTTATCATCATTATTTAGAGGGTATATGTTTAATATTATACTTATTTTATATCTTGTTTATAGTTTTACAGGGGGGTGTTCATTTATTTTATATATTTGCAGTGTCAATTAATTATTAACTTAATAATTACAGCTATGAAAAATTTCAGAACATTAATTCTGGTAGTATTTATTACAGCAGTGTTTGCTCCTATTACTTTAAATGCACAAGAAGAAGCAGCCAAAGAAGAAAAAGGTTCTCCCTTTTCGGTAGGAGTTGATCTGGTTAGTAGCTATGTATGGCGCGGATCAAAATACGGAGGGCCATCCCTGCAACCTTATGTTGAGTTTGGTATTGCCGGATTTGCCATCGGGGCATGGGGCTCTTTCGGAATCGGGCCACCAGATGAAACAGTCAATGAGGCAGATCTTTATTTAGGCTATATCTTCGACTTTGGTCTTTCCATTGGATTGACAGATTATTATTATCAGGGAAATCCTTTCTTCGAGTATTCGGACACAATTTCAAGTCATGCGTTTGAATCAAATCTTACTTATGAAATCGGAGGATTTTCAATTGCAGCCAACTTTATATTTAATGATACACATGCAGGAGCCGGATCTTCTGGTGACGATATATATTTCGAAGCCGGGTATTCATTCGGCAATTTTAACATTTTTCTGGGGGCTGGTGATGGCTGGCATACAACCGACGGGGAATTCAATATTTGTAACATTGGTATTGGAACAAGCAAAGAAATTAAAATTACTGAAAATTTCTCCCTGCCTGTCAGCGGGCAGGTCGTTCTAAACCCAGAAGCCGAGGAATTCAATCTTGTGGTTGGTATTTCGTTCTGATTCAATTCATATTATCCTGCTGCATAAACAAGTCGTGCTGTCAGATTAATGTTTATATCCTTTACTATGTAAAGTTTCATATAACAAGCTCCCCCCTCCACGCAATATCGTCAGAAATCAATTCGAGGGCACTTTACATTATATGTGCATTCCTTGGCAGTTTATTTTTCTTTACAACCTGTTCTTCTCATTCCCCTCTTTGCCTTCTTTTAATAGAAATTAATTCCCACTCGTATGGATATTCTTTTGTAATGTATAATCCCGTCAACATCGCCAACCAGATAATCAAAACGTTCATAGTTTAACCTGTTGTACCTGAAGCCAATGGCCATAAAAAATCCGCTGATCTCTGAAAAGGGGAAAACAATCCCGACTTCTGCATTTGCCATTACACCTCCCGAAAAATCTTCATATTCCACAACGAATTCCGAAGGATCCTCAAGCGAAAACGAATACCCTCCTGACAAACCCAGAAATACATTTGTATTCTTTACCGGATAATACCCCTTCAGATTCACCGCCAGAGGCATCATGGCCTCGCTGAGCAATTCATAGCCTATCAATCCGCCCACTGAAAAATACGTATTGAATCTGTATCCGTGTTCGCTGATCAGACTAAAGGGAGCGGTTTTGCTGTTGCTCGCCGAACCCACCAAAGCACCAAAAGATGTATAGTTAACATATCCTTTTTCTTTTATTTTATTCTTATCGCTAAGCTGAGGAAGTTGTTCCGTTTTTTCGATCTCATCCTGTTTGTAAACAAACAGACTTCCGCAACAGGTCTGAATTTTCAGGACTTCAGAATTGCTTTCAACGATCTCGCCTCTTATTATACTCCCGTTCCTGAGGTATACAGCATCTGTATACTTTTGTGCATTTGTTTCAAAAAAAATGAATCCACACAGTATGAATAGCAATATGACTTGTTTCATGATAGCGGTTTTTATTCACAGTAAATATGGCCAAACAAATACTATTTCCATCAGACCTGATAGATGAAAATCCATAAAAAAAGGTTGCGGAGTAAAAAAAAATTGTTAACGCAACTTATTCATGGTCTTTGTCATCATAATGAAAACAATTTAATTGAAATAAAACTATGAATACACATTTTCGAAACCTGTTACTGTTGATATTGACTTTGTCTGCTTTTTCATGTAAAGATAAAATTGAAGAGACATACATGGTCAATGCACCGGTATATCTGAGTTATGACGAGCTGCGTTCGCCGCTCAATGTTAAATCAGCACAAGATATTATCCAACCCGGGAAACTCTATTTCAAAGACAATTTTATTTATGTAAATGAATACCAGGAAGGAATTCATGTGATTGATAACCAGGATCCTGCAAATCCTCAAATTGTTAAATTTATTGAAGTCCCCGGCAATGTTGATCTTGCCATAAAAGGGGATATCCTGTTCGCAGACTCATATGTTGATCTTGTGGCAATTGACATTAGCGATCTTGATGACATTAAAGAAGTCGGAAGAGTGGAAGATGCATTCCCTTATATGCTTCCTGAATACACGGATGGAATTGTTGAAGAAGTTTCTGAAGAAAAGGGTATTGTTATTGGCTGGCAAAGAGTAGAAAAAACCGTTGAAGTAAATCCAAACCAATTTGAATACCAGTATTATCCCGGCTGGGATGTAATGTATTATGCAGAAGCAAGCAATGTAAGAAGTACAACCAACGGAGGAGACCAAAGCTTTGGTGTGGGAGGTTCAATGGCCCGGTTTACATTGTATGCTGATTACCTCTATGCTATTGATAATGCCACACTTAAACTGTTCAATATTTCAGAAATATACAATCCAATCCTGGAAAGTGAAATGAATATCGGGTGGAATATAGAGACTATATTCCCATACAACGGCAAACTATTCATAGGAACAATGACAGGAATGCTGATCTACAGTCTGCAGGATCCTGCAAATCCTGAATTTATTTCTGAATTCTGGCATACGAGCAGTTGCGACCCGGTGGTTGTTGAAAACAATTATGCCTATGTTACTTTGAGAGCAGGGAATCTATGCGGTGAAAGCGAGAATTTGCTGGATGTAATTGACATCAGTGATATACGAAATCCTGAATTACTAAAGAAATACGCCATGACAGAACCTTACGGGCTGGGGATTGACAATTCCGTATTGTTTGTTTGTGACGGCAGTGCCGGACTAAAGATCTTCAATGCTGAAGACCCCATGCACATAACTGATAACAAACTTGCTGAATACCCTGATATCGATGCATTTGATGTGATCCCTCTGGGCGATGTGTTGTTGATGATAGGTATTGACGGTTTGTTCCAGTACGATTATTCTGATCTTGAAAACATCAACCAGTTAAGCCATATTCCCATTTATTCAATCGAAAACTAAAGGTTGACACGACTGACCTGCTGAACTTTTAAGCGGGTCAGTTTTTTTATTTGTCTGAAGATATGCAAATCATCGGCAATTCAAACAGTGCTTAAAAAATTAAGGATCAAAAAAAAGAGCATCTTCCCCGATGCTCTTTTTATGGTTCATATTTGATATACTCAGGGTTTAGGATAATTCTCAATTACTTTCAGGTTTTCCCTGATAACCTCATCGGGAAGCTCATAATCCGTTAATTCACCGGCAAGATACTTATCATAACCAGCAAGGTCCATTAAGCCATGACCGGAGAAATTAAATACGATCACTTTCTCTTTCCCTTCTTCTTTCGCTTTATTTGCTTCCCTTATTGTAGCTGCAATGGCATGAGTGGTTTCCGGAGCAGGAATAATGCCCTCGGTTTTTGAAAATAATATACCGGCTTTGTAACACTCGAGCTGATGCAATGCCAAAGGTGACATCAGACCGTCTTTTATGGCTTTGCTAACCAGGGGAGACATACCATGATAACGTAAACCGCCTGCGTGAATTGGCGGAGGTATAAACTTATGTCCCAGGGAATACATGGCAACAAGCGGAACCATCTCAGCAGTGTCTCCGTTATCATACACATAAGGTCCTCTTGTCATTGTCGGACAGGATGAAGGTTCAACAGGAATGATATCAATATCGGCACCATTCATTTTATCATACAGGAACGGGAAGGATAAACCGGCAAAGTTGCTTCCGCCACCTGCACAACCGATCACAATATCCACTTTTTTCTCCCCTGCCTTTTCAAGTTGTTTCTTGGTTTCAAGACCTATTACAGTCTGATGCAAACACACAAAATTTGTCACACTTCCAAGGGAATACCTTGTTTGTCCGCTCTTGTCCGTAACAGCCTGTTCAATGGCTTCACTAATTGCTATACCCAAACTTCCCGGGGTATCGGGATCTTTTTCCAGTATCGCTTTACCGGCTTGTGTTTCGTTGCTCGGACTTGCAACACAAATTCCTCCCCAGGTTTGCATCATCAGTTTTCTGAAGGGTTTCTGATCAAAGCTGATACGAACCATGAACACTTTGCATTCCAGGCCTATCAGCGAACATGCAAAAGACAATGCACTTCCCCACTGACCCGCACCGGTTTCAGTAGTGAGTCTTTTTATGCCGAATTCTTTGTTGTACCATGCCTGTGTAACAGCTGTATTGGGTTTGTGGCTGCCGGCAGGTGATAAACTTTCATTCTTATAATAAATTCTTGCCGGGGTGCCCAATGCCTCTTCCAGATCATAAGCCCTGTGTAAAGGAGAAGGTCTCCACCTTGTCAACAATTCCATAACACCTTCCGGAATATCGATCCAGCGCTCCGTACTGTATTCCTGTTCAACCAGGTTCATTGGGAATACGGGGGCCCATGCTTCAGGTGGCACAGCTCCGTCGGGACTCATGTACGGAGGTGTTTTTAAATCAGCTGCAAGATTATACCATTGACGAGGCATTTCATCCTCACGCAAATAAATTTTTCTGTTTCTAGCCATGTTATAATGCAATTATGGTTAATATAATATTCAAGGAGCACAACAAAAATAGTTTTTCAAAAGAAAAATCCAAAGCTTATCGTTCAAAGCTTTGAAAATTTATTCATTTTTATTGAATTAATATTACATCTGAGGATGAGTTTTGAGTTTTGAGTTGTTAGTCTCTCCAGTCGCAAATCACTTGTTTCACTTCATATAATCTCATCTTCTCACATTCTCATTTTCTCAACTCCTCCATACAAGCCATTGTTTCGTTCCGTTTCCCAACGGAATAAATCATTGTTATTTATATTATCTATCCAACACACATGCCATGTTTTCGAACCGCTTCCCACGCAGTTCGACATTCTTTTTTATCATCTACACAAAAAAGAATGCAAAAAAGGTTGCAAGTCTCTGTTCTCAGGTTACTGGTCTGTGATTTCAAAATCTCATTTTCTTAACTCTAACCCACAAGTCTTGGTTTCGTTTCGTTCCATAAAGGAACGACTTTTCTTATGTTCTCATGCCGGACGCGTATCCCGCCTACTGAGGGACAAAAGAACCGAAGCGCAGCTGAGCTCACGACCAAAGGAAGTAATCAAGGCCTGGGCTTCTCAGCAATCCACTATCGGTTTGCTGACTCAATGAAAATAACTCGTAACGCAAAAGCGTTACTCAAATATATTTTCATTGACTCTTCGGGTCGTCAGCCTTTCCGGGTGGGTCCTCGCTTCCGAAGCCAATGGCCAGTTTGTCGCCTTATGAGGCCACATTTTTTCAAGGCGGATTTTATGATTTTTTTCAAAATCATTCTAATCAAGAAACCAGTAAACTAAAATAGTCGCAAGTTCCATTCCATTAACTCATCAACAATAAATGATTAACTGATTAATCAATTCTTAACAATTACACAGTTCCACGATTAAACGATTTAACAACTCCCAACTGACAATACGTATTATAATCCCCAAACTTGTCATGATATTGCTTAGCAATTGCTAATTTTGGGATGAGGGATTTTAACAGTCACGATTTGAACACAGACAGCAAATTTCTGATCAATCGCCTGAAAAAAGGTGAAGAAGCAGCCTATGAACTTCTTTTTAAAGAGTATTACCAGTTGCTGACTGTTTTTGCCAATAAATACCTGAATGATATTGAAAACGCGAAGGAGATCGTACAGGATCTTTTTGTCCATCTGTATGAAAAACGGGATCATCTGGATATTAATTCTTCCTTAAAATCATACCTGTTTCGTTCTACCCATAACAGATGCATTAACTATATAAACGCACAAAAAATACGTAACAAATATGCTGATCACGTAAAACAAATTGATACCGGCAAAGAAAACAGCCTCGAAAACGAAGTCAATAAAACAGAGCTTGAGCATGCACTCTACAAAGCAATAGATGATTTGCCGCCAAAATGCCAGATAATTTTTAAAATGAACAGGTTTGAAGGACTATCCAACAGTGAGATTGCCAATAAATTAAGTCTCTCAAAAAGAACCATTGAAACTCAGATCAGCAAAGCATTAAAAATTTTACGAGTGAAAATGAAGCCCTATATGGCATTGGGTGTGGTAATTTTAACATTCATGCAATACGTTTAATGGAACAATGAATTGTCATAGAATCAGAGAAATGAACAGAAAAAAAACAAATACAAAAGCAATAGCAAGATTTTTGCTTGAAAAACAAGATAAAGAAGAAAAAGTGATGAAGGATAAAATTATACTGAACGATGAAAAAAGCCGGAAGGAATTTGACACTTATTTGCAGGTTTGGGAGAGATCGGCTGACGTGAAGGACTTCGAAAAAGTGGATGTAAATGAAGATTGGGCTAAAGTACGTACAAGAATGTCGTTCCTGCCCAGAAGGCAAAGGATTCCGTTGCGAGGTTATGCCTTGCGCATTGCCGCAATTCTCATACTCGCATTCGGCCTTACTTATTTTTTGTTGCAGGTTCTGAATAAATCGACCATTTATAATCCCGATTATTATGAAATTGCATCAACAAGTGAAATTGTTGATGTGGATCTTCCGGACGGAAGCATTGTGAGCCTGAATAAAAATGCAAAGATCTTCCGAAACAGTGATTTCGGGGAAACAAACAGGGACATTATTCTTGAAGGAGAAGCATTTTTTAAGGTCGCAGAAAACAAAGATATCCCTTTCAGGATCCACTCCATGAATTCGACGGTGGAAGTACTTGGTACAAGTTTTAATGTAAAAACCGATACCAATAGCATCATCGTCAGCGTAATGACAGGAAAAGTTGCCTTCTATCTGAATGAAGACAACTCAAAGAGATTTGAATTAAATCCTGATAATGCAGGGAAACTGAATATCAGTACCAAAGAGTTTGAAATCGAACAAACATTCGATCCAAATTCCATTGCCTGGTATACAAAAGAATTTGTCTTCAGGAACAAACCACTGGAAGAAGTATGCAGTGTGATCGCTAAGTATTATCAGCTCGATATTATTAAGAATGATGGTCTTAAAATCAATGAATCCATAACAATAACCTGCAGTACTCAATCTGTCCAGGATGTGATAAGCAATATTAATTTATCTTTAACCGGGAATGTTGAATTGATCGCTACAAAAAACAACCTGATCATCAGAAGGCAGTGAAATTGAAAAGCCAACATATTTTTTTTTATCTTTTTCTGATATGTGCTGATCCGCATGCATATACTCAGGATCTGCTGAAAAAGTATATTCACCTGCCTCCACAGGAACTCACTGTAGAACAATACCTCTACCATATTGAAGAAATGACTGGCTGTCACCTTGGCTATAGTTCGGCCATTATAGACAATAAAAGAATAGCCCTTTATCCGGACAGTATTCAGCTAAAAGAACTTCTCGATACGCTGTTTGCTTCGTATAGCCTTCAATATGTTGTAAAAGACAATTTGTTAATTCTTTCCCCACAGACCGATGCACTGGTAAAAAGTAACCTGGTTAAGATCACAGGAGTGATTACACAGGAGAAATCAGAAAAACCGGTCCCCTTTGCTGCCGTTCATGTTCCGGGTTCAAGTACCGGTACGATTTCCAACTACGAAGGAGGATTTGAACTCAATTTGTCAGCCGATGCAATTGCCGATACCCTGATGATATCCTGTATTGGTTATAAACCTGAAATCATCCTTTCAGAGGATTTTTTAACAGGACCTGTGAAAATTAAGCTCCAGGCAACAAAATTTCAAATTGAAGAGTTGATCGTCAGACCAGAAAAACCGAAAGAATTAATACTGGCGGCTCTGGATAAAAAAGGCGAAAACTACGGCCAAAAACCGACAATGCTTACTGCCTTTTTCCGGGAAGCATCAAAACAAAATGACAATTACATATCCATTTCAGAGGCTGTAATAGACATATACAAAACTTCTTATCTTTCAAACGAAAGAGACCTTGTAAAACTCAGAAAAGGCAGACGTGGCATGAATACGGAAAATTCGGAACTGATCAACCTGATCGTTGAAGGAGGGTTATACCATAACATACAGTTGGACATAATGAAATATGGGGTTCATTTTTTTGATCCCGAATTTTTTGAAAATTATGACTATTTCATGCTGAAGCAAATTACTTACAATGAAAGACAAACCTATGTTATCGGTTTCAGGTTCAAAGACAATATTCCCATTCCGGGATTTGACGGCAAGTTTTACCTTGATGCAAAATCACTGGCACTGGTAAGAGCAGAATTTGAGATCAGCGAAGCAGGACTTGAGCATGCGCATGACCTGCTGATTAAAAAAGTCCCCGCATCATACCGCATTCAGCCTAAATACGGAAAATATGAAGTGGAATATCGTTATTACCAGGAACAATGGAACCTGAACTATGCACGCAGCGAAATAGCTCTCAGGGTTCGGAAAAAGCGCGGCAAAGAAAATAAAGGTTTTACCTGCCAGTTCCAGTCAACCTCTGAATTTGTAATTACAGGGAAAAACACGGAGAAATTTGAAAAGATCAAATACCGCGATGCATCCAAACCCGGTGATATTTTATTTCAGCAAATTACGAACAGCGATCCGGAATTCTGGGGAAATGAAACTACAATTCTGCCTGAAGAACCCCTCCTTGAGACAATAAAAAAACTCAGGCTCCAGGAAGAAAGCAGCAGTACCAATATGGTAAAAACAATCCAGTGACTGGTCCGACTTTCATTGTATCCGGAAGAACACATTTAGCTTCTCCAAGTTCATTATTAAAACATGATAAATATTAGCTGACGAAATCAGTGACGAGTACCACAGAAATAATAAATTTGTCCGGATAAAAAACACAGGTATGAAAACAAAAAAAATTATCATTGCATCATTAGCCATTGTAATAGCATTATCATGCTCCAGAACCAAAAAAGAAGATATGGAACAGAAAGAATCTTTTGATTACGTGCTTGAGCAATTTGCAGATCTGAGGATCTTAAGATACCAGGTTCCCGATTTCGACGAATTGAACGTAAAACAAAAGCAACTGCTTTATTATCTTGGTCAGGCAGCGCTTTGCGGAAGAGATATACTCTGGGATCAGAATGGCAAATACAATCTTGCCATACGTAAAACCCTCGAAAACATCTATGAAACCTACTCAGGTAACCGGACAACAGCAGAATTTGAAAAGTTCCTTGTTTACCTGAAGAGAGTATGGTTTTCAAATGGTATTTACCATCATTATTCCACGGACAAGATCCTTCCTGATTTTTCCAGGGATTATTTTACAGAATTGACATCAAATTCAGACAACAAAGGATTTCCTCAGCTTCAGAAGCATTCAGTACTGGAAACACTGGATATTCTTATCCCTGTGATCTTTGATAAAGATGTGCTGGGCAAAAAGGTAAACCAGGATCCTGACAAAGACCTGGTGGCAGCTTCGGCCGTGAATTTCTATCAGAATGTCAATGAAAAAGAAGTAACTTCCTATTATGAAACAATGAAAGACCCTGACGATACAACTCCTGTTTCGTACGGCTTAAACACACGGATTGTAAAAGACAATGGGGCGCTAAAGGAAATCACATGGAAATCGGGAGGATTGTATGGTGAAGCCATTGATCAGATCATATTCTGGCTTGAAAAAGCAACATCGGTGGCCGATTCCCCCGAACAGCTTGCAGGCATTGAAAAGTTAATTGAATATTACCGGACCGGCAACCTGACAACCTGGGACGAATACAATACGATCTGGGTAAGCGACACTTCTTTTGTTGATTTTGTCAACGGGTTTGTTGAAACCTATTCAGATCCCCTGGGAATGAAAGCAACCTGGGAATCGGTAATAAATTTTAAGGACCTTGAAGCTACAAAACGAACGAAGATTATTTCATCCAATGCCCAGTGGTTTGAAAATAACTCGCCCATCCGGGACAGATTTAAAAAGAAAGAAGTAAAGGGTGTTTCGGCGAAAGTCATAATCGTTTCTATGCTTGGCGGCGATTGTTATCCGCATACTCCCATCGGGATCAACTTGCCAAATGCCGACTGGATAAGAAAAGAACACGGATCAAAATCTGTCACCATCCAGAATATCACGGATGCATACAACGAGGCAAACCTGGGAAGCGGATTCCTGGAAGAATTTTGTTATGACTCTGTTGAAATTGAACTGAGCAAAAAATACGGTTTGCTTTCCGGCAACCTGCATACCGATCTGCACGAATGCCTTGGTCACGGCTCCGGACAGTTGTTGGAGGGAGTTCGCTCGGAAGACCTGAAAAACTACCAGTCGCCGCTTGAAGAAGCACGCGCCGACTTGTTTGCTTTATACTATATCATGGATCCCAAAATGATCGAACTGGGATTATTACCAAATGAAGATGCGGCAAAGGCAGCATACATAAATTATATCCGGAATGGCATAATGACCCAGCTAAACCGTATCAAGCCGGGGAATGAGATCCAGCAGGCACATATGCGAAACCGTCAGCTGATAGCAAAATGGTGTTATGAAAACGGAAAAGACGAAAATGTTATTGAGAAGATCGTAAAAGACGACAAAACCTATTACAGGATAAACGATTTTCAAAAGCTGCGTGGTCTTTTCGGAGAGCTGCTTGCAGAAGTTCAGCGCATCAAATCGGAAGGAGATTACGAAGCCGGCAAAGAGCTGGTGGAAAACTTTGCTGTAAAAGTTGATGCTGACTTACATAAAGAAGTGCTGGCTAGATTCGAGAAACTTCACATTGCTCCGTACAGCGGCTTTGTGAATCCGGAATACGAACTTGTGGAGAAGGACGGAGAGATTACGGACGTGAAAATACACTATGTAGATGATTTTGCCGGGCAGATGCTGAAATACGGTAAAGAGTATTCCTTTTTGCCTGTGGTGAATTGAAATAAATTATTACCGGACAGGCCTTTGAAGATTTTCAATGAAAAGGAATTTACATACCCATAGTATCCCTTTGTAAGGTACATTATGAGCCTCAGCGGTTAATTTTTTTTTTACCACCAAGTACACTAAGGATATTTCACAAAGGATCACAAAGGATCACAAAGGATCACAAAGGATCATATTACAAATCATTTCAAATCACCTTTGTGTTCCTTCGAGATGTACTTCGTGCTCCTTCGTGGTTAAATTTTATTGTCACAAAGTACAGAAATACAAAAACTCACAAAATTTTTTTACATAACTTCTAACGACTGTTAACCAGTGGTGTTGAGCGGAACCGGATTGTTTCACTGCCATACCGAAAGATCAGGATCATTACCGCTATGCCACCAAAGATAATATAGATCAGGTTGGTAAAGGAATGTGCTATCAATGCAAAGATCAATCCTGTTTTTTCTTCAATGCCGTAAAGGATCATGGTTTGAACCACCATGTAATGCCAGGGTCCGATCCCTCCCTGGATAGGTGCCAGCATTGCCAGTCCGCCCATCAGAAACACCACCATACCGGCTCTGAGGGTCATATGTTTCGTAGGTTCATAGGCCAGAAAAACCACATAAAGCATGACCAGCCACATCAGGAAAATAAACATCGTATGACCCAGGAATTTCCATTTTCCTTTCATGGAAGCAATCGACTTTATACCGGCAACAAACTGGTCTTTTAATTCAACAATCCTCCCCTTCTTACTCGATTTCTTCAACCTTTTCTTTAACAGCCTGTACCCTATAATGCCCAGAACAATCACCAGACAGAATATAAGAATATATTTCAGATTTAGCAGGTTGAGCAAATTCCCGGTGATCTTCGGGTTTTCTTCAAAAAATTTCAGTATAACAGAAAAATTGCTGGCAAAAATGATGATTGTCAAAATAAACAGCATGAGGGTGTCGGCCAGTCTTTCAACAAATACGGTACCCACAAGCTTTGTAAAAGGCACCTTATCAGTCTTGGCCAGCACACCGCAGCGGGCCACCTCACCTGCCCGGGGAATAATAAGATTGGCAAAATAAAGTACAAGCACTGACAAAAACGTATTGGAAAGTCGTGGATTGTATCCCATGGGTTTGATAAGCATTTTCCACCGGATAGCACGGGACAACTGGGACAGTAAGCCGAATATTATGGACAGGACGATCCAGAAGTAATTCAGTCCTTTTAATGCATCTGCAATCTCTTTCCATTCAAACTTCCTGTAAAGAAACCAGAAAATGAGTATTCCGACAGAAAAAAGCAAAAGATACTTGATGGTGTTGAAAACGATTTTCTTCATTTGTGGGAATTGAACCTGTTGTACATTATATTTCGCAAATCTAAAGAAAACTTAAGTAGTAACAGACTGAAATAGTATGGCTTTATTCACTTTTTTAACCAATTCTGCATTATGAGGTATGGAATGCTGCATAAGTATGCTCCTGTAATTTTCATGATGCTGTTTTTTACATCAGTCCCAGGATTTACACAAAGTCTGGTTATTAAGGATCAGACCATAAACAGCCGGGTCATGAACAGGGAGATGAGTTATTCCCTGCTATTGCCGGAAGATTATGATACAAACTCCGATTCCTTCCCTGTTATTTACCTGCTTCACGGTTTTGGCGGTGATCAGAACAGCTGGCTGGTGCGCTGCAGGATCAACGAGCTGGTTGATAGTATGCAATTGACAATGCATATCAGGAATTTCATTTATGTTATGCCCGATGCGGGCAACAGCTATTTTATAAACAATTATGACAGCAGCAATATGATCAGCGATTACCTTTCCCGGGAGCTGATTCCGGCGATTGACTCAATCTGCAGGACAATACCGGAGCAATCTTCCCGTGCAATTATGGGATTATCCATGGGTGGATTCGGAGCCATTATCAATGCCATCAAACATCCTAAACTGTTTGGTAATGTTGTGGCAATGAGTGCGGCAGTGCGCAATGAAGAAATTTTTAAAAATTTACCGCAGGACCGTTATGAAAAATATTTCGGCAGGGTATTCGGACCGGGATTATCCGATAGTGCACGCATTACAAACCACTGGGCAGAAAATTCGCCTTATTCGTTAACAGATACAATAATGGTGAATAGTATGCGTGAGATCAACTGGTACATCGATTGTGGCATGAATGATTTTCTTTTGCCGGCCAACGAGGCATTCCACCAGCTCCTCCTGAAAAATACTATTCTGCACGACTACCATGTAAGGCCCGGCGGTCATAACTGGTCTTACTGGTATAAGGCCACTGTATATGGCTTGTTATACCTTGATGAAAAGCTATTGCCCGGGCGTTGAATCGTGGAACTGTTTAACTGTTTAATTGTTAAAAATGATTAATCGATGAATTGGGCAATCGATGAAATGAAGTTAGAAGAAAGACGTTAAGTTTATTAAAAATCTCAGTTAATCAACCGATCTCGAAAAAATTCGGGAGAGCTCGACGAAGTCAACCAGTTCAGTTAATCTTGAAACTTGCGACTAATTACTGATCACCAATCACGATTCACCAGTCACCATTCACCAAATACCGATATATTTCTGGTGATTCGTATTCCTATTCAATTCAAATTTTTATATTTATAGTCTGAACGCAATTGAGCAATCGATGAAATACAGAATTATCGGTCTGTATGAATTAATTACAGGCATTTTCGGAGTACTTCTCCTTATATTTAACATCGGCAAAGCATTTGATGATCCGGGCGCCATCTTCTCATTTGTTCTTGGCATACTCTTATATGCCGGTACGGCGTATGCCGGGTATGCTCTGATAAACAGTCTCAGGCACTGCATTAAGATCTCAATTTTCACACAGATATTTCAATCGGTCAGTTTTATTGGCGGAGGAATACAGTATCTCTTTACCACGTCTGCGTTTCTTTCCCTGGTTTACCGGCAGAATCTGAACATGAAATTTCAGATTGCCCCCATAGCCTATAACATTTCCAAAGTTTCCGAATTCATACCCTTCGAACTGAAGATCTTTGTTGTGCCTGTAATCATGGCGGTACTGCTTATTATACAGGATTGAGGTTCTGGTAGCCGTTTAATTGTTGAATTGTGTAATCGTGTAACTGTTTAATTGATTACACTATTTGATTACTGGTTGCCGTTTATAATGGATAAAAAATTCTTCCTGAGAGCATCTCTGTTACCGTCATTCCTGCGTCCGCCATTTCGGCGGATAAACAGGCAGGCAGGGAATCCGCCTTTCCTTAGTCAGTAACAAATTTCAATGTCGTACCACCTCGCGCGGAATAAATTTTGTATGCGGGGATAATTGCTATTTCATGAAGTATTTATTCAATGCTTCTTTATGTTTCTGAGGATCTTGTCTGTCATCCCAAAAACGGATAAGCTCGATGTTATTGTCTTTGTTAAACCGGTAAAGCAAGTTGATTTGATCACATACTTTAACGCCTCTTAAATCCCGGTAACCGATTTGCTTAAAATCAATATTCCCTTTTTTCAACTGAAAAAGGATTTCTTGCACTTCGTCAATGAATATCTGGGCTTCTCTTTCGGTCCACTCTTCTAACAGGAAAGCAATATTTTTATTGTAATCTTCATGGGATTCAGGAGATCATGTGATTTTGCGCATTATACAAATTTTAGGTTCGGATACTTCTTTTTCATTTCAGACATAACTTTTTTATGAGGTATTCCTTTACCTTCATCGAGAGAATGTATCGCCTGATCTAATGCGCTTTTGAGTTCATCAGTTAATTTTACTCCCGGCTTGTTTAAAAGCGACAGCATTTTTGTAAAAAATTCATCAATTAAAGAATCGTCAACCTGGTGCAGGTGGCTATGTATAAAATCGCGTTTCTCTATCGTATTCATGGCCGAAGTGTTTGTGTGTCCTACAAAGTTAACGAAAATCCCTCCCATTTAGTTCTGTTAAAAAGGATAATATTTATTTTTCACCTTGTTCCCTGATTAACGCTTGTGTTTTGCCGGTTATAATGGATAAAGAATTTTTCCCGTAAGTATTTCTGTTACCGTCATTCCTGCGAAGGCAGGAATCCGCCTTTCCCTATACAACAACCAATTCCTATACCGTTCTGATCTTAAGCTGAATATCAGCTTAAATTGCAGGTCAGGTCAATCCATTCCGGGTTCTTTTCTCGAATCAGTCTTTCCTTCCATTCTCTTTTCCATTTCTTAATGCGTTTTTCTCTTAGGATGGCTTCCTTAACAGAGACAAACTGTTCAAAGTACACCAGCTTAGAAACATTGTACTTTGCTGTGAATCCTTTGTTAAATTTGGTTTTGTGTTCGTGCATTCTTCTTACCAGGTTATTTGTAACACCTGTATACAATACCGTATTGTTTTTATTTGTTACAATGTACACATAATAATTGCGTTTCTTCATTCGACTTCAGTATTTGTAAAAGCAGATGCCTGTCATTGCAGGCATGACTGTGTTTCTGACAGTCCTTTTCGTATAACTCTTTTAATTACTCTTCAACGATGAGTCAACTTGCATAATCATAGTATCAATCCAGCCAACGGTTGTCATTGTAATAAAATA
The DNA here is from genome assembly GCA_016935615.1 of Bacteroidales bacterium. Lineage (GTDB taxonomy): Bacteria > Bacteroidota > Bacteroidia > Bacteroidales > UBA10428 > UBA10428. The sequence continues at coordinate 1,004 of JAFGQO010000156.1, read as the reverse complement.
GGGTGCGTTTTGCTCATGAATTTTATACTTGTCGGACATACATAATGAATTAAACCTAACTCAAGTACTAATATACTATTTTCTGATATGCAATAAGCATAAAGATTATAGTTATAACAACTGTATTGTCTACCTGATGAAATAACCGTCCGGATTGCGCTACGCTAACCGAACGAAGTGAGCTCGACGAAGTCAAATCCGCGCGAGGGTGTTGGATTTGCGATCCCGGGTGAAACAAAAAACATTTTAAGTCTTCCGGTTTCAGTCTAAACGTATATACAATCTTAGCTTTTAATAAAGGTTAATTCCTGCTCATAAAGATTTTTAATCCATGCAATATGGCAATGTATAGTTACTATTTGCTTTTCTTATCTGGGTATAACTATTAAATCCTCGTCTTTTACCTCAACTGGCTCCTTCAATTCTTGCATAAAATCAATAGCTTCTTCAATGGTCATCAAACCATTTTTTGCAAGAAAATAACAATGGCGGAAGGAGAATGGATTGATTTTTAAAGGGCCACAAATGAATTTAGATGTATCTATTTTTTCAAGTAAGAATTCATTCTCTTGATTTCTAAATATTAAATGATAACAATCTTTTTGTTCAATACTATAAGTTATGTCATTAAAAGTAATCTTTCCATTTTTTAAAACTAAATCATAAGGACCAATCCTTCCAATATCTGTATGAAATAAAATGTTAGAATTTGTGATGTAAATCTCAGTATATGAAGAATCCCTATCCAAGCAAGCATATTGACCAATAATAAATCCTATTGTTAGATTAGGCTTTTTCTTATTGAAACATTGTATTGATAAAATTAAACAAATAAGCAAAACTGATAACATAGAAAATTTTTTCATTACTTTACTTTTACAAAAGTTATTCCTTACTATGGTTGAAGAAAATATTTTAAATAAAAATATGCTGCATCATTATTAGTCCCGATTGTAATAAGAGGCATATTATCAAAATTTATAATATAAAATCCTTTATAATAT